>DAOSWS010000026.1 GCA_035593605.1 Thermoanaerobaculia bacterium
AAAAGGAATGCACCCAGGACGATTCGAACGCCCAACCTTCTGATCCGTAGTCAGATGCTCTATCCAATTGAGCTATGGGTGCAGGGTCCGCATTATATCACATCGCTTTAGAAAAAAAACCTGTCCAAAACCCTGGTGGGCCCATGGTATGATGACTCCATGGAAAAGGTACATAAGGAGATGATAAAGCTGAAGTTCGATACACTTGCGGTCCATGCAGGATCAGATCCCGATCCTGCTACAGGTGCGATCATTCCGCCGATCTATCAGACCGCAACGTATGCTCTGGAGGAGGTGGGGAAGAACCGGGGATTCGATTACAGTCGTGCGTCAAATCCCACACGTCAGAATCTCGAAGAAGCTCTTGCCGCCCTTGAGAGCGGCCGGTTTGCCATAGCTTTTTCCTCCGGGCTCTCCGCCGTGGATGCGGTTCTTCGCCTTCTTAAACCAGGAGATCACATTGTGGCCTCGGAGGATATGTACGGAGGCGTGATCCGCCTGATGGACAACTTCTTCATTCCTTACGGAATCAGCGTTACCTATGTGGATACAACCGATTCCAAGGCGACCGATCGTGCCTTTACTCCTTCGACAAAGATGCTCTGGATCGAGACTCCCTCCAATCCTCTCCTCCGAATCACCGATCTGGCAGCGATGCGGGATCTTGCCCGATCCCATGATGTTCTTTACGCGGTGGATCCGACCTTCGCCACGCCCGCCCTGCTCCGCCCCATGGAGTACGGGGCGGACCTGGTGGTGCAAAGTACGACCAAGTACCTCTCAGGCCATAACCAGCTGATTGGGGGTGCCGTCATCGTGAACCGGGACGATCTCTTTGAGAAGCTGAAATTTGCGCAGAAGGCCATCGGGGCTGTGCCCGGACCCATGGATTGTTTCCTTACGCAGCTGGGGATCAAGACCCTTCATCTCCGCATGGAGCGCCATTCAGCCAATGCCATGAAGGTCGCCGAATTTTTGCAGGTTCATCCTTCAGTGGACCGGGTCATCTATCCCGGACTTCCCTCCCATCCCCAACACGAGGTTGCAAAGGAACAGATGAAATCGTTTTCGGGCATGATCTCCCTCGAACTGAAGGGGGGTGTGGAGGCTGGAGCCAGGCTCATGAACCGTGTTCGTCTCTGCAAGCTTGCGGAGAGTCTTGGGGCCGTGGAGACGATGGTAACCCACCCCGCCACGATGACCCATGCCGAGGTTCCCAGAGCGGTCCGGGAAGCCCGCGGCCTCACCGACGGCTTTGTCCGCATCTCCGTCGGCATAGAAGATCCGGAAGATATTATCCAGGATATTAAATCAGCGCTGAAATAGACTAAAATAAGGTATGGAATATCGGGTCTTGAGTTGCCAGCCTCATTAAATCCGGACCTCCCAGCTCTGTGCCTTTTTTTAGATACTCAATGCTTCTTTCAGGCTGATCTAACAGACTGTAAAGACGTGCTAGGTTGTAATAAATAGATGGGTTTCTACTGTCTAATTGCAAGGCGTTATTAAGGGCGTGCTCGGCCTGTGAAGTCAATCTGATCTGCAAATAAATATCGCCCAGCAAATACCATATATCAGGTCGATCCGGAGATTCTTTTAATACGGCCTCTAGCATATTTGCTGAATCATACAATAGACCGGCATCTCTCAGAATCATAGAATACCAGATTTTATTGTCTAAAGAATCTCCTGCAATTTCTAAAAGGTGCTTAGCTCTTTGGAGAGCAGAACGAATCATTCCTGCTTGAATCTCATACTGTACTAGGTGCTCCTCATCTTGGTCGGAGATCTTTGGTCTAGACAATAGTCTCATTATTTCTATTCTTGCGGTAGTTTCATTTGCATATTCCGGAGTGGCGGAAGGTAGAAATTGGTTGTAGTAATTGAGTGCCTCATTATAATTACCCTCTGCCTCTGCCAATCGTCCAGCAAGGTATTTAATTACAGGGTTATTGGACTGTATTCTCTGAAGCACTTCTAAGGAGATTTTTGCCTCTTTGATTTCGTTTCGTGTGATATGAGCGAGTGTGAGAAGAATTGCAGGATCGGCATCTTCTGGATTATCTTGAAGACGCTGCTTATAAAGCTGAATATGCCAATCAGAAGCACCTAAACAGAAAAGAATTGCATTATCATCTTGTGATAATTCAAGAGCTTTTCTAAATTGTAATGAACCCTTAATAAGATTCTGACTTTGAAGAACAGCCAATTCTCCCTGGAGGTACAGATTTCTTACTTCCAACTCGTGGTTCATCTGTCGGCTAAACTCTTCAGGATGAATTGTTTTTATGGGGGGATATGGATCTCGAATTTGCCAAAATAATTCTAAAAGGTTCTGCCACATACTGATCGTCTTAAAGCGGTCCTTGGGTGCTTCAAATTCTAAAACAGGCTTATCTACCGTATGTATTGGGACTTCTCCAAAATAATCATTCAAAGCAGAGGCCGGAACATAATAACAAGATAATAATTTATATGGATTATCGAGGTTGATTTCTGCAAGATCTTTGGCTACAGAAGGTCGAGCCATTCTTTGAATCAGATTCTCAACATCAATCTCAAGAGGTATATCTTTTCTTGCGACAATAAGCAGATCGTGATTCGGGTAATTCGTCAAGTGCCAGATGGTGACATTTTCCTGAGGATACACAGATAATACAGTTTTCAAAAGTGTCTTTAAAGTTGGAGGAGACAATGACTTAACGCTTAACCAAACAACATTAAGTCCTCCGGAATTTAGACGTTTGTTACATACTTCTAGAAAATCCTTCGTGTATAAATCAGATTCTCCGCGGTTAGCAATATCTGCTAGATCTACAGTAATTACATCAAAGAATTTTGGCGTGTTTTCAAGGAATGCTCGAGCATCATCTTGAACAATATGATAGCGGGGGTCAGGATCTTCAAGAAAACCGTGATTTGATTCCTGGAAACATTGGTATCCGCGAGGTATATTCATGTCTATTTCAGCGCAAATGATTTCTTCATATTCAGGATGTAATGTAAATGAATAAGAAGTTCCTCCTGTGCCAAAGCCAATTGTACAAACCCGTTTAGGAGATGGATGCAGAAGTGTAGGTAGATGGGCAAGGCTCTTTATATCACTCATAGCGATCATATCGTTTGAGCCTTGCGCTAGGAAAACATCTACCCAAAGACCTTTAAAACCATCTAAATCCTCTGTCATAGTTATAGTGGCCGCACTTCCTTCCTTGTAATAACAGACATTTTTTCCCTGATTAATAAAGTAGGATTTAAAATTTAAGGAGGGGGTTGTAAATATTATACCAGCCATTATGAGAACTGAACAGAATATTAACGGCATCGATAGTTGTTTTTTCCGACTTCCAAAAACAAAAAAAATCAAACTTACAATTAGTGCAGTAACAGAAAAGAAAATAGCGCTACCAGACAGCCCGATCGTCGGAATTAGTATGAATCCCGAAAAGAAAGAACCAAATATTGCTCCCATAGTGTTGGAAGAATAGACACGACCAGCTTCCATTCCTATTGAGTCATTAGATCTACCCGCATATCGCACCAGAATCGGAAATACTGCACCCATGAATATTGTAGGTACTAACATCAAAAGAAAAGCTTTTACAAAATCAAAGATGGCCCCGATGAAAAAATTATCAATAACAGTAGGTTGAAGTTTTCCTGCAATAACAAGAGAAATTAAAATGACTGATACTAGCCCCATAAGTGATTCAACAAGAAAAAATAAACGCTGAAGGTTTTTCGATCGATCGACAAAGTATGAGAACAACCATGATCCTATCGTGATACCACTTAGAAACGCAGCAAGCATGGTCGAAAACGCATAGGTAGTGCTGCCCAAAAAAATTGCGAAAACCAAAGACCGAGTCCATATTACCTCATAACCAAGAGCAACAAATCCAGCAAGAAATGCTGCAAAATAGGCCCAGCGTTGCTCGTATGTGGGAATTGGGACGATACGTGTAGATTCATACTTAGATTCCTCCCAGGGTATAAGTATGGCAATTCCGCCAACTAAAATATTGAAAGCAACGGCAAGGTAGTTTGTTTTTGAAAGACCAAGTTGTGGAATCAGAAGGAATCCACAAAGTAATGTACCTGTAACCGCACCCAGAGTGTTAATTGCATATAATCTGCCAGAGCGGCGACCTAAAACATCAAGAGAATCCGTGACAGCTTTAATTAGAACAGGAACCGTTGCACCCATAAGTGCAGTAGGCAGGATAAGTACGACAGTAGCCAGGATAAATCTGGTGATTGTTAAAAGGAAAAAACTGTCACCAATGTATGTGTATATTGGTGAGTACAGTAAATTTAAATGAATATACAATGGATATATCAGCAATGCAAGCAACCCAATGGATATTTCTATAAAACCATATAACTTTATTAGTTTACTGATTTTATCTACTATTTTACTTGCAAAATAACTACCCAGCGCCAGCCCAGCCATATATGCTGTAAGTATTGTGGAGACGGCATATACAGTATGCCCAAGTGTAAGGGTCAGGATCCTTGTCCACAATACCTCATAAATAAGGGCAGAACATCCTGAAATGAAAAAGAGGAAATAAACGACAAGAATCGGAGATTGCTTAAATTTGAACATGCAATAATGCTATATGAATAATCAGAACTTGTCAAAATGTAGAGAAATCATATCTTTTTATTTCGGGTTTTCCCTATCTTGAATTTGATGAATCCATTGAATAGTTTCTGGATCTTTATATTCATTTGCCATCTCTGAAAGGTAGGAAAGGATACCGGGCGATTTTGTTTGATCGTATAATTTTTTAAATAACTCAAGCCTGTCTTCTTTGAGACCTTGTTCTTTGTAGTAAGTGTCTAAAAAAGAGATTATGTCGTTTCGATTTGGTTCAACCAATAAGGTTGCTTTGGCTTCTTCTAACGACCTTTCAACCTTTCCCATGTATATCAGGGTGTTTAAATAAAGTAACGATTCATAGTCTAAGTTTGTCTTACTCAAAACATAATTGAATTCAATGTTTGCGTCTTCGCTATTTTTCAAACCGAGATAAATTCTCCCTCCCAGAAAATGAAGAAAGACATCGTCTTGATGAAAAAGTATCGCTCTCTTCCAAATATCATAGGCTTCCAAGAATTTTCCTTGGTCTACATAAATACCGACTGCCCGTTTGGTTGCATCAAGATGGAACTGAAGAAAGCGTATCGTCAATATATATTGTGAAAGTGCCCGATCAAGCTGCTGAGTATATAGATAGCTTTCGGCTAAAAAAAAGTGTGCAAAACCATTCGAAGGGTCATTTTGCAGATATCGAGTGAATGAAGTTATCGCTCCATAATAGTTCGCGTTATTAAACATATGAATTGCTGATGAAAAAAGTGTGCGGTTTTCATCATAACGCTGATACCATATGAAGTGAGCTATGTAAATGAACAATAGTAAAATTGTTATGATTAATATTCGTATTTTTTTGAGTCCACTCCAGATAATATTGTGTATTATTCCCAATATTTGAGGAAACCCAATTGGAGTAAGTGTTGGCAAGAAAAGAAAAGACGGAAGAAGCAATATTGGAACCCATCGAATCTTAGTATTCAAGGTAAAAAGATAGATTGAAACAAGAGGAAGAATGGAGATACACAAAAGTGGATTATTTAAAATGGCTACATTAATTAAGATTAAAACACTCCCCATCAGGAGAAACGAAATCAGAACTAGTTTTGATAGAGATCTTATCGGGGTGTCTTCATTACGGATGGTGCCTAACAGGAGAAACAAAATCCCCCAAAATAAATGCCCCAAGGAACTAATGCTGAATGGAAATAACTGATTTAAAGGAGTAATGCCAAGATGTGCAGCCATATGCAGGGGAAAAAACAATAGTGAGAAAAACTTAAGCCATCGAGGGACCTTGGGTATCTGAATCAAGATAAATGGAGCAAGAAAGTCAATTGAAACCATTGACCAGTCCAAAATGCCAATAAAGGGAACTCGTCCAAACAATGAATCGCCCAGGGGTACGTACCACTTCCACCAATCAGCCTCAATGGCTGTGGTTTCTACTGCATATGCAACCATGCCAATGGTTAGCCCTGCAAAAAGCAACCGAAAATATACATTTCGAAAATCCACCAGACTGGACGCCAATCTTAATGCTAGATATGAAACTATAAGCCATCCAATGATTTCCTGAGGTGTTGTTCCAAGGATTTTAATATATGGTTGGTTGACCTGATATGGGAGAAAAGATTCACTTCCAGATATAATCCCCGTTACGAGTGCAACAAATTGGGATCTGAGGATACTGTAGAGGAATCCAGTTAGAAAAAACAGTAGAGACCATTTTCTTCCATAGATGCATATCGCATCATAGAATAGCAAAACGAGAACGAACCCGGAAGAAAATAATAAAATTTCACGGCTCACTGGAAGTACTCATTATATATTGAAAGGAATGAAAAAAAAAGCGGGCACAAGGCCCGCTTTTTAACAATTTATAACTATGGCTAACGGCTGACAGTTGTATTTGCTGTTGCCGCTCGCTGACCATTAGTGGTCAGTTCTTCAACTTTGTAATACCACTTCTGGAAAGTTCTCTGTTTGGGAAGATTATCGGTGAAGGCATAATTGGCACCGGAACCACCCTGTCCCGCGGCGGGAATCAGTTGGGTATTAACCTGTGTCCAGTTCAGACCGTCAAGAGAACGATAGAGGAAGAACCCTGCAGCGTCCATTTCTGAGGCAGTGATCCAGTTCAGATCAATGGTCTGAAGGTCCTGATACACGCCATTGAAAGAGGTTATTGTGACAGGAGTAGGAGTAATGGGCGCAGAGTTAGGGCCTGTGTAGGGGAGGAAAAATCCGTTACCGTACAAGGTTCCTACTTGAGCTGTTGTGGTGCAGGGGAGAGTAGCACATGTTGTCGTGTTTGCGAAAACTGGAACGTATGTTAGATAAATATCATTGGTGCCAGCGAATGGGATCGTGATTTCAGCGCTGTCTGAACCATTCCCTGCTCCACCGAAAAGGATTCTACTGTCCAGATCCGCGGGGGCAGTCCATCCCGAAGCAAGTCCGGATGTTGGTGCAGCACCTACCTGCTGGTACAGAACCTGAAATCCAGCAATTTTAGCAGTGGGAGAACCAATAATTCCCGTGTTTTCCCCATAGATTCCGCCAGGAACAGGGATATTAACTGTGACATAAATATTGGTCGCATCCCGAGTGACCGCTGAAATACCAATGACTCCAAGAGTTGCCATCGCAGGGTTGGCACCACTTCCGTTGGAATCATCCATGTCCCAGCCAATTCCGGCATCAACACCACAGGAATCAACAACCCATTTTAATCCGTGGTTGGCAGTCCCTTCACTGGGTACAATGTAATAGGCAACTACTGCATCCGCTGTGGCAGGAGGACAGGCCGTTAATGTCGTGCAAGCCGTGTATGCGCCAAAGTCAAACTGGGCCGGGCATCCAAAGGCAACATTGCCAATATATGCCCAGTTGCCATACTGACAGATCTGCTGGTCATATCCGATAACACTGCAGCCAGCATTCGCAGTATTGACCATGCCTGTCGTTCCACCAATACCATAGGCGAAAACATGCTGGTTTGACTGGGCAGTATCAAAATCAGCCCAGGGGAGCCATCCACCCAGGATATGCCCGTAGGTCAATCCGGGTGTACTACAGCCAGCATATACACCTACTGGAATAATACAAAGTGCAAGCAAAGTAAAGAGGAGTTTTCTCATGATTACCTCCAGGATCAATAGTGAGACGGCGTATAGGTTGTGTTTGCGTTAACCTTAATAAATACACCTTCTCCAGTGGTTAACGTAAACGGCGTACCGCGAGTGCCCTGGCAGGTCCATGTAACTGGAGCGTCGGTCGCGGTATTCCATCGACCGATTGTGCAACTGGAAGCAGCAGCGCAGGGGCCTCCGATGTCATCGCAAAGATCTTCCGCATCCATCAAGGAGTTTGCATTATTATCCGGGAGGTTTGCATGATAGGGAACTGAAAACCAATTGTTTCCAACAGTACCCGCATTTGCGAGAGCGTATCCCAATGAAGGATTGTGTGAACCAACAACAACGAATGTAGTACCGGCATTCACTTTTACAAATACAGACTCTCCGGCTGTGAGGGTGAATGGCGTACCACGGGTGCCCTGGCAGGTCCACGTGACCGGGGCATCAGTCGCGGTGTTCCATCGACCGATTGTGCAGCTGGATGCAGCAGCACAGGGTCCACCGATATCGTCACAGAGATCCTCTGCATCGACGAGAGAGTTGGAGTTTAGATCGGCGGGTGTGTAGTAGTAAGGTAACGAAACCCAGTTATTACCTACAGTCCCGGCATTCACAAGGTTGTAACTCAATTTGAACCCCATGTTCGAAGCCAGGAGAGCTCCCGCAGCCCCAACAATCAGGATAGTGAGCAAGGCTTTACGCATAGAGATGCCTCCTTTAGTATTTTCAATTTAATAATACCATACAACTTGAAAAATTGTTCAAATAAGATGAACTAGAAAGGTCCCAGATTCCCTTTTGAATCTCGGGCCATTGTCTTGTAAAAATATCCCAAAGTACCCGTAAAATCTAGGTATATCAACTGATCTGTGCTGGCGATAAAATTTGTAAGATCTTTAATGTCAGGTAAAAAGGTGTTTGTGCTCTCTCTAAATAAATAATAATCGATAATATTAGCTCCTTCGCCATCCATTCTATTGATGACGTTTTCCCACGTGATAATATACTGTCCCTTAGAATACTGAACAAAGAAATGAGGAGGAAAGTTCGGTGGTGCATTTCGAATCGAACTCTCTTCCCCATCCGATGTTTCGCAGGTGACGTAGTAGTGGGCGGGTTCGGCGGGAGTCTCGTCCGTGAACTGACAGGCTCCGGCCAGGCAGAATTGGGGGTCGACGGTGCCGATCCGGTCTGCGGAGGCAGTGGAACGGTCCGGGACGAAATCGGGATTTTCGGAGCGATAGACGGAACAGAGGGACATGTCCGATTTGGTCATCTCCCCGCCCCAGATGTCCTCGGTGGGAAGGTCCCAGTGAAGGACGGGATGGCTGGATCCATCCTTGGTCAGGGTAATGGGATAGACCATGACGGGCGGTGCCCAGCCCAGTTCATGGGAGGACGTGCAGGAAATCTGTGTCGATTTTACCGACTCGAGATCAAAGGTGTTCCGCGCTGCGACGGCAATATAGATAGGTACTCCTTCGGGCAAACCTTCCAGTCGGTATGTAGTTACATTCCCTGCGTCTGTGAAGTTTGGGTACATCCCGCTTGTCGTGCCCCAGTAGACCCGATAGGTCTCGATTTCCGGTTCGTCCACGGCATCCCAAAGCAGATCCAGGCGTCCTCCGAGCTGGGGATTGGAACAGAATGGGTTCTGGGGAACCGCAGGTGTACAGGGGGATGCATATTGGGAAACGATGTTCGAAGCGATACCCTCAAACCCGTCATCATCCACGGCGGCAACGTAATAGTCGTAGGTTGTGCCATAGACGATATCGGTGTCGTCAAAGGTCGTGAATGCTGTTTTGGTGATCGCCGAGAAGGTGGTTCCACCATCTTCAGATCGGTAGATCGAGTACTTCCCTGAAAATCCGGGATCCGGCGGGTCCCAGGTCAGCTGAATCAGGCGGCAGTCGGTGTCGGAAATATAGAAATTCTTGACAGGGTCCGGCGTGGGGATGGCAAGGCGGGTCGCCGGATCTCCCATTTCGACCAGGCCCTCCGTGAGCCGCTGATCTCCGCTGGATGCGATTTCCAGGATCGAACCCTGGAACAATGCGCCCAGCAGGCGCTCCCGGTTCCGGCCAAATACCTCCCGGTAGAACGGTTCCAGGACAGAGTGGTCCTGGAAGCTGAACATGTACGTGCCTGGAGAGATCCCTCCAACCATTCCCGTAGCGGGGGTCATGAGGCCTTCCAGGAAGGTGGGCTGAACGATCGAGTGATAAAAGGCGCCGGTATAGCAGTTGGCGTTTAAGGTTACCGCAGGCCGGGTATCATTGGTCAGTCCTGGAAAGTCTGTCACATTTAAATAATTCTTGGATCCCCACTGCTGAAATCCTCCGTGACCGTTCCATGAAATAATCCCATACCCTTCATTAAACTCATCCACAAGGTCCGAGATCCCGTTAGGTGTCATGGTCAGGATCCCGCTCACATACTGGTAAACATCCTTGGCATTGCAGTTCCAGGGGGGAAGGCGGAAATACATTTTGTATACAGAGTGGGGAGGAATGGGGCTGACATATAGGGCATTGGTGTCCTGTCCGGGCTCAAACTGGCCGTAATCCTGACAGTCGGCGGAGAAGAGCGTCTTTCCCAGCCAGGAAAAGTCCGTAATTCCTGTCTCATAATAGAAAATTTTTCCCAGAGCTGCATTAGCCTCTACCTCGGTTCGAGCTGGAATTCTCCCGATATAGATTTCGGGTACGCTGTCCGAGCCGGAAAAGCATCCGAAATAGTTGTCAAAGCTGTGAATCGGATAGGGATGAAAGGCAGAGGAGGAGAAACCGGGATCGGCCACCATCCAGGTGGGCACAAGGTTGTAGCTACCGTTGGCCGCGTTGTCCTTGTAGTCATAATCGGAATCGCCGAGAAGAACGACGTATTGCAGATCGGGGGGGGAGGCCATCCCGTACAGATCTTCGAGGAAGTCACGGATCGCCCGGGGTGTGAAGATCCCGTAGGAATATTCGTCGTAAATGTCTTCCACCGATGCGACCATGGTGGTAAGTCCCTGAGACTGGCGGAGGGATACAAGATCCTGTACGCCCGTGGAGTTGACCCAGTCATCCGGGCAGATCATCACCCAGTTGGGCACGACAAATCCCGGGTCATCCAGATTCAGGGATGAATTGTCTGCCTTCAAATCGCCCTCAGTGACTGCAATGGGAATGGCAGCATGGTACGTTCTTGGTGAGGTGGTCGCGGCATCGTAAGCCCGGATTGTGTACTTATCGTCTGAATTAATAAAGGATGTGTTCGTCAGCCGAACAGGAAAAGTTGGATCCGTTACGTCCAGAACCATGGCGTCATCGCTGGAATAATTAGAAATTTCAAACCGGTAGGATCCGGGGTCGTAGGAAAAGGTCAGAGCATCGTTGACTGCCTCGAATTGCCGTGCATAGGTGATATCAAACCAGTTGCTGTACACGCTGTCGGAGAGAATACTGAGATCAACGGGGTCGGTCACTTCATGGGTAACGTTGATGGTGAGATCACCCGATGAACCCAGGATACTTTGATCAAAATCATGGGAGAGAGTCACGGCGTCGTAATCATTAAAGGTGGCTTCCGTCAGGAACGTACCGTTGATCCCGATTTTGACGTGATGGTCAGGATCTTCTGTAAAATAACTGGTTCCCCGGACATTGAAGTCGATATGAGCAGAATAGGACGGTTGAAGAGCCGCGGACAGGAGCGTTACCGTATGGGTCTGGACAGCATTGCTGGCATCTGTACCGTACCAGAAAGCCCGCTTCCAGAGCCAGAGATCGGTATCATTCTGTGTCTGGAAGGAGGCAAAGGATGGGTTTTCCTCAAACCGCTCTGTGGATTCAAACCACGTGGGAGTCGTGTAGGTCACCGGGCTTTCGTGCCGTGTCCCCATCCTCAGGCCGGCCTGCGTTCCCGCGATCAGCCAGTACACGTTGGTGTCGGTAAAATCCCCGGCACACCAGACACCGGGAATCGCCTCTCCCGTCAGTGCTTCACCGTAAAAATAGACCGCATCACCGTCGCTAAAGATATGGTCGCTTTCTCCGGAAACGTAAATGGGAATCTCAGCACCCTGGTTATATAGGCGAAAGAGCGTGGGGTCGGCGGTTATAAGATCCGGAGCGTACGTACTCAGGAAAGAATAGGTCAGGATATAGGTCCCGTCAGTATCCACACTGATTTTGTATGCATTTCCGGTGTGAGCGGGCGGTATCCAGGCTGTTACGGTTTTTTCGGGTAGGTAGCTTCCGCCTTTGTCCTTCCACGTGTTTGCGAATAAACGGCTGTACTGGCGGATATATTCGGGAGAATCCTCCACAGGATGTCCCTGTGTGGGTGTCATCGTGAGCTCAATGCGTGCTGATTGTAAAACCCCGGTGCCTGATTTGCTGTTCAATGACAATACGGGGCGGATCAGGACATCGACATAGGTCACCTGGCGGAAGGTCTTCGGCTCGCTGATCGTTATGAATTCCGGATTGTGCTCTTTCGAGGCCGTAAAGGTACTTACCGGATTTCTGGCATATTCGGAATCTCTGATATAGGGAT
The DNA here is from genome assembly GCA_035593605.1 of Thermoanaerobaculia bacterium. Lineage (NCBI taxonomy): Bacteria > Pseudomonadati > Acidobacteriota > Thermoanaerobaculia > Thermoanaerobaculia bacterium. Next base: position 12,289 of record DAOSWS010000026.1, read on the forward strand.
CCTGCATGATGTCAAAATCGGGCACCTCATCCAGAGATTTTGCATCCATGGGGCGGAGATCACGAATCGGATGGAGGGGAAGAGGCTCGGGAATTGTTCGAGTGGAAAGATCCATGATTTCCATGGAGATGTGAGCCCCGGGAACAATTGCCACATGAACGACCTTTGCCGCTGATGCAGGTTCTCCCGGTAGGCCCAGGGGAATCAATCCATCGGGAAGGTCTCCCCGGAGGATGGACATCAGTGTGGTCTCGTCAAATTGCACCTGGATCGTGATACCGGTAGAGATCTCCTCCACACGGGCAGAGTCTGAAAACACCCCCTGCCCTCCCAGAAGCACCAGGAGAGAAATAAGAAAAGACCTCATGTTCATTCAGTATAACACGACGTCATGTTAAATTAATCCTTACGGAGAAAGGGGAAAATCAGGAACGTTGGGCAAACACCCGGTAGATGATGAGATCCTTCGTGTCCGAAACCGGTTCACGGTAGGCATTGCCCTCGACCTTTGCTTCGTCCAGGCAGTCAAAACCCTTCTGCCCGAGCGTACATTTCTTTACCACGTAATCCACGCCGGGCTCCGCCTTCCAGACCAGGGCAATGCTTCCGTCCGTTCTGGCAATGTCGAAATCCACGGGATCCAGAACCTCATTCGTACTCGCTGAACCTGCAGCTACATTTTGATCTGGAGATTCTGTCGATGGACTCGTTGAGGACAGGAGGGGCGGAGCCGGGCTGTCCGCCGGACCGATCCACCCGGAAGCGGGAGCTTCAATGGATGCGATCTGCGGTGCGGGTGCGGTTGATCCGGGTGTCCAGAGAAGAAAGGCGAGTACCGCAATAAGAACGGTACTGCCGAGAAGGCGGCCTGTCACAACAATTCGGCGATGGGTCCTGTACCTTGATTCCACCCGGGCCGAGAGGCGGTCCAGAGTCTCGGAATCGACGGGTACGGGGTAGGTTCGGATAAGATTTTTCTCGTTCATCTTCAACCAGAATACCTTGCGTGCGCATGTTTTGTTCAAATTTCATCATTCATTTTTGCAGAGAATAAAGTCCGGGCGGATGCGTACGGTATAATGTGATCGCTGAAATGGTATTCGAGATTCCCCTGAAATCGCCCGAAATTTCCGCACAGGATGATGCAAGCGTCGTACGGCTTGCAAGAGAGGGAGATTTGGGAGCCTGTGAGACCCTGGCTCTGTACTGCCGGGGTATCGCGTACCGTGTTGCCTTCCAGATCCTCAGGAACCGGGAGGACGCCATGGATATCGCACAGGAAAGCCTGCTTCGGTTCTTCTCTTCCATTCGAAGGTTTGACTGTTCGCGTTCTATTCGGCCCTGGATCGTAAGAATTGCTCACAACCTGTCCATCGATTGCCTTCGCAGGCGTAAAACACGAAATAATGTCCCTTTTTCACAGAATGACCGGGGGATGGTCATTGAACCGGAAGATGACAGGCCCGGGGTCGATGTCAGGATTGAACGCCGGGAGCTGTCCCGGCTTGTCTGGGAGAGTGTCTCGGCTCTGGATGACAAATATAGAGAAATCCTCATTCTTCGTGACTACAATGATCTCTCCTATGCGGAGATTGCATCTACCCTCCACATTCCTCTGGGCACCGTAATGTCAAGGCTGCATAAAGCCCGGCGTCTCCTGGCCGATGAACTGGCTGCACGGGGATATTCTCACCCATCCCGGGATGAACATACCCCTCCGGAAGGTAGATCCCGCGTGATTCCCTTCGATAAGCGGGGAAAGGGGGAATGACCATGACGAACCAATGCCCGAAAGGATTTGATGAACAGCTTCTGTCGGGGTACCTCGATGATGAGTTGAACCAGTCCAGACAGCAGCGGGTTGAGCTCCACATTCAGGAATGCGAAATCTGCAGGGTTACCCTCGAACAACTTCGTACGATCAGGGAGGTGGCCATGAAAACCCAATTCGAAACTCCATCCGATGATGCGTGGGGCGAACTTCCCAGAGGTCTGGCGAGCCGTGCCACCCGGGGGTTCGGCTGGATCTTTCTGATTCTATGGTTTGTCATCATGGTGGGCTTTGGACTCTACCAGTTTCTCTCAGGCCCTGAAGATCTCTGGCTCAAGATGGTCACAGTCGGGGGACTTCTGGGACTTGTCCTGCTCTTTCTGTCTGTACTGATTGATCGAATTCGAACGATGAAGTCCGATCGCTACCGGGAGGTGGATCTATGATCGTCTGCACGACTGCTGAAATCGCGGGAAAGCGCGTTGTCCGAACCCTGGGCCTTGTCCGGGGTAACACCATCCGTTCCCGTCATATTGGAAAGGATATCCTCGCAGTCTTTCGAAATATTGTGGGCGGTGAGATTTCTGAGTACACCAAGATGCTTGCCGAATCTCGGGAACAGGCCCTGGACCGGATGGTGGAGGAGGCACGGGCTCTCGGAGCCAATGCCGTCATTTGCGTGAAATTCATGACATCAGAGGTTATGCAGGGCGCCGCAGAACTCCTGGCCTACGGCACGGCCGTCATAGTCGAAGACGAATAGCTTTTCGTTCGGCTTACCTCAACGTTGTCTTGTATAATGAGGTGAATGGATCTCTTTGAGCAGCGTTTTACCCCCCTGAAAAAACTGGGGGAAGGGGGCTTTGCTGAAGTCTGGCTTTCGGAAGATCGCGAACGTCAGGCGGCTGTTGCATGTAAAATCCTCTCCTCACCGGATCCGGCAGCCAAGCTTCGTTTTCACCGGGAATATTTTGTCCTTCATAAGCTTGATCATCCCGGGATCGTCAAGGTGTATGACTACCTTCAAAATGGAAAAACCCTCTATTCCATGGAGTTTGTTGAGGGTGCAGATGTAAAGGAATATCTTGGTTCCTACCGATGGAGGCAGGAAGGTTCCCTTGAGGGAGCTTACTACCGGCATGAAGAGGGTGTCCTTGAGGCCCTGAGGCTTCTGATCCAGATCACCGATACCCTGGGATACATTCATGCACAGTCCATGATCCATCGGGACCTGAAGCCTGAAAATATTCTCTACAGTATCCAGGACCGTCACCCCAAGATCCTGGATTTCGGGCTGGTACGAGCCCAGGCCTTTGATGAATTCACAACCCAGACAGGGATCATCCAGGGAACCCCGGCCTATATTTCTCCGGAGCAGATTCAGGGAAGGGAAGTTGATCCCCGTGCCGATCTTTACTCCCTGGGCGTGATCCTCTTCGAACTGCTTACCGGCCAGGTGCCCTTTAAGGGCGTCACAGTGATGATGCTGCTGGAGATGCATCTCAAACACTCGCCTCCTCCCCCCACCTCCTTCAATTCACTGATCCCGATCAGCCTTGAAAACACGATTCTTAAGCTTCTGGCAAAGGAACCCGGACGCCGCTTTTCCACGGCTGCGGAAGTCAAGCAGCAGCTGATCATTGCCTCGGAACAGGTCAAAGCGGAAACCCGGGAACAGCGGATGACCCTGGATCTTCCGACAATGGCTTTCCGGGTGGAAGCTCCCGATCGGCTTCTCATTGCACCCTGGGTCGGGAAACCGGCGGTGCTTTCCGCCGTGAAGGGGTCTGTGACGGAGCTTGCCGGTGGAAAGGGAAGCTTTCATCTTATTTCGGGAGAGCACGGAAGCGGGAAGAGCCGGCTCCTGGAAGAGGTAAAGGCAGAGGGCGTCAACCGCCAGGCCGTGGTTCTTTCAGCTCAGACCCGGGAGGATACCAACCTTCCGTATGGTCTCTTTCAGCCCGTAATGACCTATCTTGCTTCCAAACACCGTGACGTTCTGGGTTCGGAGCTCGGCATTATCGCCCGGAACTTCCCCGTTTTTGAAACCGTCACCGCCCCCGAAGAGGAGCACACTCTTGCCAATCTGGATCCAAAAGGTGAAAAGGCGCGTCTTTTCCACGCGGTGTTCACCGTATTCCGGAATCTGGCTGCAGATCGGAATGTACTTCTCCTGTTGGATGATATTCACTGGGCGGACGAATCATCTCTCGAGCTTTTAAATCATCTGATCTACAGTTTTACCAGTCCGGACAGCGAAGTTCCGATGATGATCGCAGTTTCCTGCATCCCGGCTGAAGGGGAGACCAACCCGGCCTACGGCCGCTGGGCGAAGGGAAAGAGCTTCAGGGACGCTTCCCGCCACACACTGGGTCCTCTTACACGGGAGGAGTTATCCGAGCTGGTGCAGGCTCTTCTTGGGCAATCTGAACCGCCTCCGGCCCGCTTTATTCAAACCCTGGAAGGTCTTACCGGGGGAAATCCCTACTTTGTGACAGAAACCCTTCGAGCCATGATTGAGGATGATCAGCTGAAACGGCTGACCGGAAAATTGGACTGGGATTTCTCCAAACTTGTTTGGACAGACCGGGCTACAGTTTCCCTCGCGCGCCTCCCCATGCCCAAGAACATTCACGATGCAATCGAATACCGTCTGAAGGATCTATCCGACGAAGAGCGGATGGCCCTGCAGAGTGCTGCCCTTATCGGAAAGCGCTTCTCCTTTGTCATCTGGGCGAGTGTCGTTGACCTGTCCGAAGATGAGCTCCTGGATTTAGCCGATCGCATGCTGGCGGCAAAGCTCCTTGTGGAACGGCCCAATGAAGAGCTTGAATTTTCCAGCGATCAAGTCAGACAGATCCTGATCGAGTCCTTGAGCGGCCTCAGAAAGCGGAGGCTTCACTGCAAGATCGCGGATGCCATCCTGGGTCATTATTCAACGGTACCCGAAAGCCAGTTCATTCCCCTTGCCACAAACCTGGATGCATGCGGACGTCACGAGGAGGCTCTCACCTATTTCGTTCCCGCTGCGGAACATGCCTCCCAAAACTATCACGTCCAGTTAGGTGAATATCTCTGGCACAATGTGGCCGAAATATCGGAAGAACTGGAGAACCAGAGGGATCTCATGGGGCGTGCCTGCGGAGAGCTGGGGAATCTTGCCGTTTACTCCAGCCGGTACGATGATGCGGAAAATTTTTACACAAAGGCAGTTGATCTTTTTCCGGAAAACCACCCATCTTCATTTTTCTGGAAAATCAAGCGGGCATCATGCATCGGTCAGCGTGGCGATATTCAGAACATGAACGACACGCTGACGGCCCTGCTTCCGGGGGTTCTGGCAACGGGGGACAGTGAACTCGAAGCGTGGTGCCGATGCTATCTCGGAATATCGTTGTGGGAGAAGGGAGATTCCGAAAATTCCATCGAACACCTCCTCGCCAGCCGCTCGATCTTTCAATCCAGCGGCCGTGCCGACGGTGCCTTGACGGTGCAATATAACCTTGGAATTCCTTACTTTTACATGGGAAAGAATGAAGAGGCCGAAGGGGCAATTCAGGAAGCTCTGGATATGGCTGAAAAATTTGGTGATGTACGGACCAAGCTGGTCTGTCTGTCGAATTTGTTGGCCATAGCCAACAACAAGGGAGACCTGGAGCGTTCGGAGTCTCTCTTTGAAATGGCGTTGCCCCTGGCGGAATCGATGGGTGACTGGCGGCTCTATGCCTTTATCCTCTACTCGGGTGCAACGCTGGAAAATTTGCGTGGCAACTGGGAGCGGGCGGGCAATCTGGCCGACAAGGCCATCCAGCTGGCTTCGGAAATCGGGTCGGAGGAACAGCAGGCCCATGCCCTTGCATTGCGGGGAGAGGTGCAGATCGAACTGAAGGCCTATGAGAAGGCCCGCACGGATTTTGAAGCCGCGGCAGATCTTTATGCGAAACTGGGTCTGGAAGGAATGGAGGCCAGTATCGATGCCGCACTGGGTTTCCTGTCTGTTGCTCTGGAAGGAGATTCCGCGGGAATGGATACCATTCAGAGAGTGATGAATTCCTTTGAGGAAGCCGGGAACCATTCGGATTTCTGTCATGCAGCCTTTTACATGGTAAAGGCAGCCTATCTTGGAGGGGATACCGAACGTGCGTCGACCGTGTGCCTGGACGTCATTCGAATTGCCGACGAAAACGGATACCGTCACATTGCCAACCGGGCCCGAATGATCATGGACGCGCTTCTCCTGGAGTAACGCATTCACGCATCGTGAGATAGAAAAAAAAGACCGGTCCGTCGGACCGGTCTTTCTGGTTTTGAATCAAGCGCCAATCAGCGCAATATACCCCGGATAAAGGTCGCGTCAGAAGAGTCATAATCCACGATCGAACCATAGGTAGCGACATGACCGGTTCCGGAAATGACATCCACCATGACGTAGACGTTCGTCAGATCATTGGAGTAGCCGGCATAGTCACGGATAATGTTATTCACCTGGAGGAGTTGTCCCGGGTTCAGATTAAAAGTGAGACCTCTGGGTTCCTCAAAGAAGGGATCCACTGTGACAAATACCGTTGCCGATGCGCCGCCGATCTCCACGAGGCCGACGTTGGACCGGAATTTAGGTGAATGTTCTAGGCCGAGGATGAAGAGCGTACCGGAGCCGTTCGTTACCGCATCCTTACTTCGGAAGGCCATGGTCCCCTGGCCGTACGTCCATCCATTGTCCAGTAGGTTGTAAATCCGGTTAAAGGCGAAGATCTGGGATGGATCCACCGAACGGATCGCAACCGTACCCTTACCGAGCTCCACGCCAAAGAGCTTAAAGACAATATCGTCATAAACGGCCATGGTCCATGCCGGCATTGTGACTTCCTGTGGAATTACATCTCCGGAATTTCCCGACTCCGGGATGTACTCCACGGTGAAAGTCTGGCTGGTTGCCGATGCGTTCAGCAGAGTGACATCACTGCGCCACTGGGTCCCCGCTGAACCGGGTGCATGGACCGCGGCCGGCAGGAAGAGATCTTCCGTTGCCCGGGTGACAGCAGAAGGAATAACACCGGGAATCGTCGTCGGATCATTCGTGTCCCGGTCGATGACGCTGCCCAAAACATGGACCGATCCGCCGCCGTCACTGTACACAACCGCATATCCTCGAGGTGCGGTGGAATTGGACTGGTAAAAGACATTGGTCAACTGCCACTGAGAGAAGGGTTCCATCGTTCTGGAAAGCGGATTCCCCGTCAGATTTCCATTTTCATCAAAAAGCTTGACAAGGACTTCCGCGCTGACGCCGGAGATTTCCGTAATGAAGAGGTTGGAACGGAACCGTTCCGAGTTGACAAGGCCAAGGACATAGGTCGCTCCACCCTCGGCTCCCATGATTTCATCGGATTCCGGACTGGTGATGGACTGACCGTAGGTCTTTCCCTCAATATCCGTCGTGAACGTGCGGCTCTGGATGATCATATCCTCCACCCCCGTGCCGCGAACCTGAACGAAACCGGAAGCCGCATCCTGCTGGAAGTAATCACCCAGAAGATCCAGCATCATGACGGAGAACATGTCGTCCATGTCAAAATCCATGACCATGGCGCTGGTACTCCGAACCTTCTGCTGCATGGCTCCCCAGATGAAACGATTCGTCCCCCGGGTCACGCCGTCGGATTCCGCCGTTAGACGATCCCGGTACGCATGGAGGGTATCCATGTCGAGGGTTACGGGATCTCCCGTTTTCAGGAGATTGTCCAGGGCCAGAGATGCACGCTCCGAACAGGTTGCCCGGGCTGTCGGACCCCAGGGAAGGGCATGGGCATCACTCGACCAGAAGGAACCCTCGGCGCCACCGAGACCGGTAGCCACAATGGGGAGGGTTCGTGTCGGATCGCCGGATCCGGTCCATGAGCCCAGAAAGGCCTGGGGCCGGACGGTCCATGCCACGGCGGCAACTGCATCTTCCGATCCTTCCGCCGTGAAGTGGATGTATCCACCGTGGGAACCGGCCCTCTGCATGGAAGAGGAAACACTCAAGGTGCAGCTGACTGCGGCACCGGGACCCAGCTGTCCGCTCGACGGTGAGACGGAAAGCCATGGGATATCCTCGAGAGCCTGCCATATGGCGGCTCCGCTCCCTGTGTTCTGCAGGGTGCAGGTCTGGGATTGCGGAGTGGCACCCAGAAGGCTGACAAAGGTATAACGGCTCGGAGTGACTACCAGTTCAGGAGTCCCCCCGGTGGAAGATGAAACCTGAAGTTGAACGGAAAGAACAGCTTCCACGGTTTCCCGGGTTGTGCCCGTGAAGGTGATCAATCCCTCGTAATTTCCGGGAACGAGGCCGACCAGGTCCACCGTCAGGGTGCCTTTGGTGGCTGTGGATCCTTCGGTCGAAGATCCCTGGGTGGGAGAAACCAGGAGCCAGGACTGGTTGGATGATGCCGTCCAGGGGATCGTCCCCTCGTTGGAAATGACCCAGAAATTCTTGGTGATTGTTCCCTGGCCCGCGTACCCCTGCAGAGTAAACCCTGCCGGATCGGTCTCCAGAGGCGGGGAAAGAGCTTGAATGTAAAATTCGGGAGAGGTACCCACAGCCGAGGGTATTCTCAGGTCCGGAGCAAGGTACTGAGATTCCTCCGCATAAAATTTAAACAGATACTTGGGGTAGCCCACCATGGATGCTGTGGGGGTAAAGGCACGGGTGGAAGGAGATATATTCACGTTGTTCAGTGTCTGAAGGACAACATCTCCCGCCGTTGCCGTGCGCCCGCACAGTTCGATTTTCGAAAATTTTGACGGGCAATAGTGAGAAGCGGACCAGGTGAGGTTATAGGTCTGCCCCACGTACCAGATTTCCCCTGCTGTCGGGGACATGACGGTCACATTGCATCCCGAGGCATTCATCAGGAGTGCTCCCACCAGCGTCAGGGTCACCATGACGCCCAAAATAATTACTTTTTTCATAGAATCCTCCTCATCCAGAGCATGGGATTAGATTACCCTTAACCTGCTGGGTTGTCAATGAGTGAAAGGTTCCTGCCTGACCCGATAGAGAATGACCTCGGCATGTTTTCTGTAAATGATGTCTGACCGGGAAAAGACCTTGACGGGCTGGAGACGCCAGCCTTTCCATGGGTTCAGTCGAAGAAAGTCCGGGTCGTCGGTAAAGATGACATTCTTCAAGGTTCCCTCGACGGGCGCCGGCCCTGCAGCGAGGGAAGCCAGGACGGGCAGGTCGGGAAAGTACCACTTCACCTGTCTGCGGCTGTCTCCCAGGTAGATCGTACATTGAGCTTCAGGATGAGTATTTTTCCATGATTGCAGGCTGACACCCAGTTGAACGGGAGGGGGTGGTTCCCGGTGAGCCTGGATCGCCAGAGGCAGAGTCAGGGAGAAAATCAGGGCTGGAAACAAAAACCCGGCGACGGCCGTGAAGCGGGGAAGATTTCTGAACCCCGCCAGGGGAAGGAGGACCAGAAGCGGCAGGATCGGGCAGTAGTATCGTACATCGGGGGGAAGGGCAACAAGGATAATCAGGACATGAATCAGGACCCAGGGAAGATTCCTGCGCCAGAAGTCCGACTGCGCAGGTTCCCGATAGGTTCCGCCCAGGAAGTAGATTCCCGTTCCGAAAAGCCATACAATCAATCCCAGGCATCCGACAACCGCTTGTGCTCCCAGACCAAGCCCGTGGGAAAACCATCGACCGATATGGGAACGGATCCGATCCACAACACGGCCCGGGGTGACCGGGTCGGCTCCCAGGTAGACATCGGGTTTATCCAGCCGCCATTGCCACTGGGTGACCACAAGCCTCGGGTAGGCGGACCAGTCGGGTCCCGGGTCGGTTCTGTGAGCCTGAATCCACACCAGGGGTACCAGCCAGAGAGCCAGGCAGAGGACCATGAGAGCGACCCCGAAAAGAAACCGCTTCATGCCGCTCTTTGCATCCACGAGACAGAAGAGAAAGATGACAATAATGATAAACGTATACTGGGGACGCATTCCGGCGGCCAGGCCTCCCGAAAGGGCTGCCCCCGCCATCCAGGGCAGTTTTCGAGTTCTCTGATAAGAGGCGGCCATGAAGAGCTCGCCGGCGATCAGGGCTGATGCCGGGATATCGGTGAGGGCTTTGGTGGCGGTCATCCAGGGGCCTGCGGCCCATCCTGTGGTGATGGCGGTAAGAAGAGAGGTCACCCTTCCGAACGATGGCAGGAGAAAGAGGTACCACATGGCAAGATAGATGCCGCCAAAGAGGCACGATGTCCAGATCAGAGAATGTTCAGGTGAGACTCCTGTCAGAGTGCGGATCAGCTTTCCTGAAAGGATATAGAGAGGGTACCCCGGAGGGTGAGGCTGGTAAAGGGATACATCGAAATGCTCAACGCCCAGGGCGAAATTGACACTGTCCCATTCATCCAGAGCACAGGAACTTGTTGCCAGGTAAAGAGCGGTAAAGGCCAGGAAGAGACCCGTCGCAATGAACCAGTCATGTTTTCGATAGAAGAAGCATGGGGTGGAATTCTTTGGTTCGGATCCTGCCATCCGCTTCATGATAGCAGACCTGGTCTATAAGTTTCGCGTTGACATTTCCGGCTGTTCCCCGATACACTGGGTCCCCATGTTTGACCAGTTAACGGAAAAGTTGCAGAAAGTCTTTCGCACCCTGCACGGGGAAGGCCATCTCTCCGAATTCCAGGTGGATAAGGGGCTCAAAGAGCTCCGTATGGTCCTTCTGGGTGCAGATATCCATTTCTCCGTCGTGAAGGACCTCATGGAACGGATTCGCCTACAGGCCGTTGGGGAATCCGTTCTGAAAAGCCTCACCCCGGCCCAGCAGATCATCAAGATTGTCCGGGATGAGATGATCCAGACCCTGGGAGAGCAGGCTCCGCTTGTTCTCAAGGGACAGCCGACCGTCCTTCTCCTGGCAGGCCTTCAGGGATCGGGAAAAACGACAACCTGTGCCAAGCTTGCCTTTTCTTTGAAGCGTCAGGGGAAGCGGGTCTTCCTCGTTCCCGCAGACATTCGCCGTCCCGCCGCCAGGGAACAGTTGATTACGCTGGCCCGAGGGATTCAGGTGGATGTATGGGACACAAGGGTCGATAACGTCGGTGAGCTTGCGGATCGAACGCTGAAGCACGCAAAAACCATGGCCTATGATGTCGTCATTTACGATACCGCCGGGCGGCTCCATGTTGATCCTGAGATGATGTCCGAACTGGTGGATCTGGTGAACCGTGTTCACCCCCATGAAGTCCTCTATGTGGCCGACGCGATGACCGGGCAGGATGCCGTCCGGAGTGCGGGAGAATTCCATCGGACCGTCCCGCTCACAGGAATTATCCTTACCAAAATGGATGGAGACGCACGCGGGGGAGCGGCTCTCTCCGTGCGTTCCGTTACCGGTGTTCCTGTCAAGTTTATGGGAGTGGGTGAAAAACCCACGGATTTTGAAACTTTCGATCCGATACGGCTCACCGGTCGAATCCTCGGGATGGGGGATACCCTCTCTCTCATTGAAAGGGCTGAATCCGCCATTGAAGAGGATGAAGCCGAAGAGATGGCCCGACGGTTGAAAAAACAGCAGTTTACCCTGGAGGACGTGAAAAAGCAGTTGAAGATGATTAAAAAGATGGGTTCTCTTTCCGATATTCTTGGTTCCCTGCCTGTGGGCGGTCCCTTCAAGGCACTCAAGAATGCCAATCTGGACGACCGGGCCATGGTGAGGGTGGAAGCCATCATCGATTCGATGACCCCATTGGAGCGCGAGCGTCCCGACATTCTCAACGCATCCCGGAAGCGCCGCATTGCCTCCGGATCCGGAACCACCGTTCAGGATATCAATCGATTGATCAAGCAGTATCGCCAGATGAAAGATATGATGCGCAGGTTTGGCAAGAATCTCGTTTTCTGATATACTGTTCGCTCTCATCTGTAGGAGGTCTTATGGTTATTATTCGTCTGAAACGCGTGGGCTCCAAGCACCGGCCCTGCTACCGAGTGGTCGTGACCGATTCCCGCAATCGAAAAGTGGGTGCTTACCTCAATGTCGTTGGGACCTATGATCCGGGGAAGAATCCCCCCGAGGTTACACTGGACATGGAGAAAATCGCCGAGTGGAAATCCAAGGGTGCGATGGTCTCCGATACCGTCGCTTCCCTCATAAGGAGGTTTGGGCATGAGGCAGCTCATTGAACAGATCGTAAAGCTTCTGGTTGACAAGCCTGATGATGTGGAAGTGAACGAGCTTGAAGGGGAGCAGACAACCGTGCTGGAATTGAAGGTTGCCAAAGAAGACCTGGGGAAGGTCATCGGAAAGCAGGGGCGCACGGCCCGAGCCCTGCGTACGATCCTGAATGCGGCCGGTATGAAGATTAACAAGAGATACGTTCTTCAAATCATTGAATAAGCCGTACCTCGTAGGGAGAATCCTGAAACCCCACGGAATCCGCGGGGAGGTAAGGGCAGAGATTATCACGGATTTTCCTGAACGCTTTCAGCATCTCCAGACAATTATGCTTGCCCCGCCGGAAGGTGGGGCTTTTGTTGTCCGTGGGATAAAAAACGTCCGTTTCCACAAGACATTTGTTCTTCTCACACTCTCGGAGGTTGAGGACCGCGATACTGCCGAAGCTCTTCGTGGGTGGGAACTGTACGTTCCGGAAGAGGAACGATGGGAGACCGGCGATGATTTTTTCTACTACCATGAATTGCTCGATCTTTCCGTGATCCTCCCGGGCGGGGAATATGTAGGGAAGGTTACAGGATTTGAACAGGGTACACAGATCATCCTTCAGATCACCAGGGAGGATGGAAGTGAAGTTCTGGTTCCCTTCGTAGCAGACTTCGTTGAAGTGCACCGGAATGAAAAGATTATCGTCCATCCCATTCCGGGTCTTCTGAGCCGCCAGGAAACTGCCGATGAGAATTGATGTCCTGACGATCTTTCCAGGGATGTTTCAACCCATGGACTATTCTCTGGCAGGAAAAGCTCGGGAACGGGGTCTTGTCGACCTTCATATCCATGATCTCCGGGACTTTGCCGACGATCGTTCCAGGCAGGTGGACGATCTGCCTTACGGAGGTGGTCCGGGGATGGTCATTGCCGCCCCTCCGGTCATCCGTGCCCTGGAACATGTTCGAAATGTGGGACCCAGAACAAACACACCCTACGTCCTTCTCATGACGCCGCAGGGTACGCCCCTGACGCAACCCATTCTGGAGCGGCTGGCTCAAAAAGATTGGCTCACCTTCCTCTGCGGACGGTACGAAGGAATCGACGAGAGGGTCGTCGAGCTGGGCCTGGTTCAGGAGGAAATCTCTATTGGAGATTACGTTCTGGGTGGAGGAGAGCTTCCTGCCATGGTTCTCCTGGAGGGCATTCTTCGACTCATTCCCGATGTTGTCGGGAACCGCGATTCCATCGATGAAGATTCCTTCACTTCGGGACTCCTGGACTGTCCTCACTATACGCGGCCGGAAGAGGTCATGGAGATCCGGGTTCCCGAGGTTCTCCGTTCCGGAGATTCGGCAGCCATTGCGCGGTGGCGACGAAGGCAGTCTGTAGTAAGGACGCTGAGGCGAAGGCCCGACCTGCTTCTTACTGCCCGTCTGACTGAAGAAGATAGAGAATTTCTGGAAACCTTGAACGAAGAGAGCCCCGGGTTATAAATATTCAGACTCGGTTAAGAAGTTTGTTCACTGAGAGCGCACTGAGCCTGAAATAGTGTTCCAGCAAGCGGTCGGAAGGAATGCGGGAGAGGGCGGTATAGGCCTTCTGAAGAAGATAGAGAGCAAAAAAAGCCGGGGAGATGCGAAGGTTTCGATAATAGGTGGAAACAAGGGGACGGCCCGTTTGGGCGGATCGATGAATCGCCCTTGCCAGAAGTTCTGCACCCCTGGCGGCAAAGTAAATCCCGCCTCCTGTCACCGGGTTTACCATTCCGGCAGCGTCTCCCACCACGGCAATCCGGTTCGTTGCCAACCGGGAGGGCATCATGGTAGGGATAAGTCCAGCACGGCGGCTCTGAATTGAACAGTGTTTATATCGATGGAGAAGATATTGATTGAGGATTTCCTTCAGCTTTATCCCGGGTAGATGTCGATACAGGCAGCCGATTCCCGCATTGACCATGTGATCCAGGCTGAAAACCCAGCCGTATCCCGAAGGAAGGATAGAGGGATCGACAAAAAAAGTCGCATCCCCTGCGGAATCTTCGGCTTCCACCCTCCATGTGAGGGCCAGGGCTGTCGCGGGACCGGGTTGATAGCCGATTCCAGGTGCCATGGTCCGGGGCCCATCGGCAAAGACAGCGTACTCTGCTTCATGAATTGCATTTCTTACACGGATGTGGACCCGATTCTCTGTTTCATCACATCCTGTTACCGTGGAGGAGGTTCGTAAGGATACACCCCTTGATACTGCCCAGGCCGCAAGAGATTGATCCAGAATTTCCCGACGAGTTAACACAAGAGGGACCGGCTCCATCTCGATAAGGGGTTCACCCGTAAATGTCTCCAGAATGGCCCTGCTTACGGGGATATGGGGTGCATTGATTTCATATTTTGAGAGGATCTCCGTCGCGAAGGCCCCGCCACAGACCGATCGGATACCCGGAGATGATCCGCGTTCAAAGAGAGTAACATCGTGATCCCATCCCGCCAGACGACCCGCACAGATCAGACCGGAAACGCCGCCTCCGATGACCGCTATGGTTGCCATTTTATAAAACGGAGAGATTTCCCCGGGGAGTCAGGATTTCATCCTGATAGGTACCGGAAGCCACGCGAACTCCCGGAAGGACGATCGTTCGATCCATTCGGATTGGAGGTTCGAGATAGACCCCCCGACCGAGAATGACATGGTGCAACTCGACATCGGGTCCCATGTAAGTTCCCCTGGGGATCAGGGTATTCCGGGAAGGATCGTACATCGTACCGGGTGGAACTGCACGACGGCCCTGGTTCTCCAGGAGATCCAGATTGGCTTGTAGATACTGAAGCGGTGTTCCGGCTTCGCGCCAGAACCCGTGAAAGGGGTGAAGTACAACCCGAATCCTGCCTTCCCGGACCGCAGGCAGGTAGATATCCTCAAAGAGACGGGAACAACCTTCGGGGAAATGGTTGATCCATTCCGTCGATAAGATCTGAATACCCGTATAGGTCCAGCCATGGTTTTCTTTAGAGACACCTTTGAGCAAACCATCATTTCCAAAGGTCAGCGCCGTCGTTCCTCTGACATAGGGCACGCATAATAAAACGACATCGGCACCGGCCCGGTTCATCGTCGACAACATCTCTTCAGGGTTCAGAGGAAAGGCGATACTGTCTCCATTTACGGTCATCAAATAGGTCACCGACGGTTTCATGGTTCGCCATAGATTGGCAATTCCCCCTCCGGTACCAAGGATTTCCGGTTCTCTGGCAAAGGTAGTCGAGGATCGGTACACGCTTCGATTGACGGTACGTTCAACAAGGTCGGGAAGGTAGTGGAGGTTTACACCAAATTGAATGACACCCGACCTCCGCAGGGTGTCCATAATACGGAGGATAATGGGGCGGTTTGCAATTGGAAGGCATGGTTTGGGAAGGTTATCCGTCAGGGGCCTGAGCCTCGTTCCCAGGCCTGCGGAAAGAATCAGAGAAATCATGCGAAGATCATGTCGCCAGTTTTCTGCGTCAGTCGGAACAATGCGACATAGGAAAGCGTTACAGCAGTCCGGGTATCAAGACCCAGGCGTCCGGCAGCAGCGTAGACCTGTTCCGAGGGACCTTCGATTTCAAGAAAAGTTCCGATTGGAGTTTCATCGAGGCAGAGGGTCAATTCGTCGAAGATCCATTCGGTTCTGTATTTCTGATACCGGAAAGATGGCTGATACCCCAGAGATTGAAGGATATTCAGCATTTCGTCAAAATCGTTCACGCTGACTTCAAGTTCTTCCCGCAGCTTCATTCCCTCTTCGACACGAGGATGACTCTTTACCGTGACGGTTACCCTGTTTCCACACCTGCGTAAGCGAAGTACCATGTCGCGGGACACAAGCTTCCCCTCCGCATCGTCAAAGAGAATGTTGTCTTCAAAATTTCGTTCCCGATGGAGGCTTGCTCCCTGGGCCTCCAGAGTCAGTCTCAGTTTGACTGCGTTGTTAACGCTGAACTTGACTTCACTTTCCAGCGCCATTTTCTACCGAGATGTTCCAGAGAAACATCTGGCTCGACGGATGAACGGAATATCCTTTGATCCTCGTATTCCAGACGGCACTCTGTGCTCCCCAGAACAGGGGCACGGAGGGCGATTCTCTTCGGAAAATTTCCAGTGCCTTGGTCAGGGAGATCTTGAGTTCGTACCCTTCCTGCACCCTGGCGCGGGAAACAATCTGATCAAATTCCTTATTGGAAAAGCGGGATACGTTGTTATGCCCGATGGAATCCGTATGGAAATTCGCCGCGAGAAACTCCACGGGATCCCCATTGTCCGCAATCCAACCGTTCAGGGCCATGTCGATATCACCCCCGCGAATTCGTGGGAAATAGTTGTCAGGGTCGGATTGGACTGTGACCTTTAATCCGACATCCTCGAGATACTTCTTAATCTCCATGGCGATACCGTGGGGATCGGGCATGTAGGGACGGGGGGCCCAGGACTCAAGGAGGCGAATCGGCTTGGATACATCGACTCCCGACTGTTCGATCATGCGCTTCGCGAGGCCGGGATCATAGGGAGTGGGCTTGACCATCGTTTTAAACAGGGTTGGAGGAATGGCCGTCGTTGCCGGCGCGCCCGAAGCCCCGGGAAAGAATTTGCGGGCCATATCCACGACATTGATGGCATGGGCGATCGCCTCCCGGACTCGTATATTGGATAAGGGAGCCTTAAGGATATTCATGCTGAGAAAGGCGGTGTTGGATCCAAGCTTAGTCTCGATATAGAGGAAGGGATACTGGCGAAGCTTCAATACGGCATCACTCGTAAGCCATTCAGCCAGGTCGATTTCCCTGGCGATCAGGCCGTTAATGAGGGCATCCTGGTTGGGGTAAACGATAAAGATCATCTGGTCTACCTTGACGCGACCTTTCCACCATGAAGGGTTCGCTTCAATCGTCAGACGCTTGCCCTTTTCCCAGGACTTAAAGATATACGGCCCTGTGCCGTAGGGTTTTCCCGTCGCTTTCAGGCTGGGAAGCGAAATGGCGTAATAGGGCTGCGCAAGAAAGTCGTTGAAGTGGGCATCTCCGCTCGGAAGGGTGAACTCCACTGACATTTCGCCGGTTTTTCGAATCGTCGCCACAAAATTGGGCACATCCTTAAAGGACGCGACCACGACGTCCGCCGTCAGGGGAGTCCCGTCGTGAAACTTAACGTCTTTTCGAAGATCATAGGTCCACGTTTTCCAGTCTTCCGAATGTTTCCACGAAGCGGCTAGACTCGGCACGATGTCCAGTGAATCGTCCTTGAAGCTCACAAGGTTTTCAAAGACATTGTACAGAACGGCACTGGAGATGGTATCCAGAGCCACGTGAGGATCGATTGAACTTATGTCACTTACAATGCCGATCCTTACTGTGCTTTCTGAAAAAGCGCAAAGCGCTCCAAGCATGAGCGCAAGACATAACATAAACCTCTTCATGGCGCCTCCTGTCACTGTATACGGGCTTTAGAGAGATAGGTTCTCCCGAACAAGCTTTTCTGTTTTATCCATCGCATCGGTGGCAAAGATAACGGTGTTGAAATCTGTTGTGAAGATCGAAGTGATATTAATCCGGGCCAGGGCAAGGGTGTGGAGCAGATCCTTCATCTTCTCCGAACCGCACAGGGGGATAAAGAATGCTTCCTCAATGGAGTAAGGGAAGGTAAGGTTGTTCAGGATCTCCTTTGCTGTATCCACATCCTCGGGAACCAGGTGTACGATTCCGGAATGACCGCCGTCCGAGGCCAGCAGGGCTCGCAGACCCACCCCTGCCTGAGTCATGGATCGGAAAATTTCCCCGAGGACCCCCGGCCGGGACGGAGCCTGAATGGCGATGGTCTGTATTCGTTCCATGTTCACTCCTCGTCTCAGAGCCCTGAGCAGGCCTTGAGCGCGCACCATTATAACGTTATTGCTTTGGATTCCCAAGAGATCGTGAATGGCGGGTTAATCCCAGCCCAGTTTGCTCTCGTTCAGGTACAGGGTCCAACCCAGACAGTACGCCCAGGCGATCGTGAAATAGGATGTAATGATCCCGGCAACCATGCCTCCAAGGATGGGAATGAAACCCAGGACAAAGTTGGCAAGCGCCGATATAACCCAGGTAATGATCATGGCGACAAGAACGGCAGTGTAATCCAGCTTGATCTTGAGGATATGCTCCACGACAAAGTCAGGACGGAAGGCAATCCATTTGTTGTCCCACACGGCCACCATTCCCAGGGCCATGGGGTAATAGAGAATGCCGGCAATCACCAGGGGAATATTTGCAAGAATTATCATGAAAAAACCGGGGGGGCCCAGCTTGAGAAGATTGCTTAGAAAGAAAAAATTGATTAGAACGATCGGGATCCAGATGGCCAGTGTGACGACGACTCCAATGAGACCGCGAGAAATCAGGTCCCCCAGTTCATAATCCGGTCCGGAATCCATGGCCTTTTTCCCGCTTGAGCTGGTCGAGATCACATGGACGACATATGCAAATCCCAGAAGGTAGAACACATAAGAAAAAGGAATAAAGGCCTTTCCGAACCAGAAAAGAATCCCCACACCCAGGGTGGTGACCCACGACATTCCTTCAACGGGATAAAGAAAGACTCGATCCAGCTGTTTCCAGAATGGTTTTTCCAGCCATCGAAGATCGGCTTTTTCCATGGTGGCCCAGCAGGCGGGACACTGTATCACCTCTCTGTGAGCAACCTGCTTCGGAGTTGAGCAGGCCGCGCAGTACCCGCGGCTGCATTGAATACAGGTCGATACGGCCACCTTGTCATGGTGATTAACACAGTGTTTACTCGTAACGATCGTGAAACGGCTGAAAAGATCTTTGAAGGATTCATCTTCGTTCAGGGGGTGAAAATTGATTCCATCCTCGGAAATCTGATCCCAGGGGTAGGCCCGACGAGCGCGGATCCGCTGACGGACGCCATCGGCAGTCAGGGATAACGGCGGGCCGCCCGGAGTATGGAGAAGATAGTTTCCTTCCGGGGCCGGGGGTTCCGCCTGTTGAACGGGAGGAGAGGGTTGTTGCGGAGAAGATGCCAGGGGGGCCTCCGGTGGTTCCCGGAAGGCCCCCTGATTGTTGACAAAGATTCGACCCTTACATTGATGACACCTGCCCCACGCCCCCTGTTCCGGCACGTGTTCGGACGGAATCGAATGAGACGTCTTGCAGTGCGGGCAGGTGAAGGTAAAGGGCATCTCTCTACATGTCTGGAAGGTAGAAGCAGATAACCTTCGGTTCTGTCATCTCCTGGAGCGAAAACTTCAATCCCTCGCGCCCCAGACCCGAATATTTGATGCCGCCAAAGGGCATGGAGTCAAGGCGATAGTCGGTGGAATCATTCACCATTACACCGCCGCAATCAAGGCCGTAGGCGGCCTTAAAAGCGATATCGACGTTGGAGGTGAAGACGGCCGCGTGAAGCCCGT
The DNA here is from genome assembly GCA_035593605.1 of Thermoanaerobaculia bacterium. Classification (NCBI taxonomy): domain Bacteria; kingdom Pseudomonadati; phylum Acidobacteriota; class Thermoanaerobaculia; species Thermoanaerobaculia bacterium. The sequence goes on from DAOSWS010000026.1 coordinate 31,669, forward strand.
AGGGGAGACTGTTGGATTTTTCAATGGCCTCGTCCAGGTTGGATACCGGATAGAGGTTGACCGCGGGGCCGAAGACCTCTTCCCTGTGGATCGTGGCGGTTTCGGGAACATGTTCCAGCACGGTGGGCTCCATGAGGGCTCCGGTCCGTTTCCCTCCTGCAAGGACCCTGGCTCCCTGATTCACGGCTTCTCCGACCCAGCGCTCCACCCGTTTGGCTTCTCCCTCGGTAATCATGGGCCCCATATCCGTCTCTTCCTTCATCTTGTCCCCGATTTTGTAGGCCCGTGTCAGTTCAGCGAACCGGGTTTTGAAGGGTTCGTAAATGTCCGAATGAATGTAAATTCTCTGGACCCCGATGCAGTTCTGGCCGGCAGCCCAGAAGGCGCCGGAAACACAGGATTCGACCGCCATTTCCAGGTTGGTGTCCTTCCAGACAATCACGGGCGAATTGGAACCCAGTTCCATTCCTATCTTTTTGATGCCGGCAAGGGATGCGATACGCTTTCCGGCCTCCACACCGCCCGTAAAGGAAATCATTCGGACCCGCTCATCCTGGACAAGAGGGTCTCCAATTTCCCCTCCGAATCCGGTAAGGACCTGGAGAACACCCCCGGGGAGGCCGGCTTCCATAAAGGCTTCGGCAAGCTTAAGGGCTGAAAGGGGAGTTACCGTGGCAGGCTTCAATACAACGGAGTTTCCAGCGGCAATGGCAGGTCCCAGCTTGTGGGCCACGAGGTTCAGAGGATCGTTGAAGGGAGTGATGGCGGCGATAATTCCGATGGGGAATCGATAGTAAAAACCTCGACGTTTCTCTCCGCCCGGAAAGGAATCAAAGGGGATTGTCTCTCCCAGGATGCGCTTGGCTTCCTCCGCGCTGGCCGTGAGAGTGTTGACGCACCGAGAGGCTTCCTTTCGTGCCTCGCGGATTGTTTTGGAACCTTCCCGGGCAATTGTGGTAGCAAAGTCGTCCAGGCGTTCCCTGACGATCGCGGCCGTTTTAAAGAGAATTGTCGCCCGATCGTACACGGTCATCTTTCGGGCCGTCTCATACCCGCGAACGGCATGCCCCAGGGCTGTTTCAACATCCGCCGGGGTAGCCCGGGGAATGGTGTCGATGATGCTGGAATCAAAAGGATCGATGACATCAATCGTTTTGTCCCGATCTACCCATGTGTCACCCAAAAGCATTTTCATCGGCAACCTCCTGCGTGGATCAGGTCAATCAGCATACTGTACCCGGTTTCCTTGCGTCCGGCACCGGGGCCCACAACGGTCACGTCAGAAAGGGAGTCGGTGGTGATGGTAGCCGCGTTGGTGGCTCCCATGACACCTGCCAGGGGATGGGCAAGGTCCATCTGCATAGGGGCGACCGAAGCTTTGACATGGTCTCCATCCCGCCAGATCCGTCCGATGAGCTTGTAGCGTTTTCCCTTTCCCTTTGCATCCCGGATCATGTCCGCGGTAATCCCGGTGATGCCCTCGCAGGGATTGTCGAAGGGTTTCAGCTTTGCACCAAAGACGACATTCGCCAGGATTGTGACCTTGGCAAGGGCGTCCCATCCAAGAACATCGGCATCGGGCACGGCTTCCGCGTATCCGAGCTCCTGGGCCTTTTTCAGTGCATCTTCATACGAGAGGCCTTCTTCCATGCGGGTCAGGATGTAATTGGTGGTTCCGTTCAGGATTCCCTTGATTTCCGTGATTTTTGTCCCTGCCAGGGTCTCCCGGATCAGGTTCAGCAGTGGTGTTCCGCTCATGACGGTTCCTTCGAAGAGAAACTTTACGCCATGGTTCCGGGCCAGTTCTGCAAGTTCCCGGTAATGGAGTGCCAGGGGGCCCTTGTTGGATGTAACGACATGCATCCCTCGCTCGAGTGCTGCACGAACATGACCCGTAGCCGGTTCTCCGGTCTTGATGTCGGTGTAGGTGGCTTCCAGCATGACATCCGCGTCGGCCTGACGGATCAGGGTCAGGACGTCCCCTTCAAATTTGGGTCCCGCGGCTCCTTCCAGGTTGGTCCCGGCCTTAACAGCATCGAGTGCCTTTGTCAGGTCGATTCCTCCCGGATCGTAGATCGTGCCCTTCTGCATGTCGGCGATTCCGACTACTTTGACCTCCAGGCCATGGCATTCCCGGAGTGTCTGTTCCTTTTCGACCAGGAGCTCTGCGAGTCCCTGGCCTACTGTCCCAAAGCCAATAAACAATGCCTTCATGAAAAACCTCCTAAAGTATGGATAGTGCCTGTTCCAGATCTGCAACCACGTCGTCCGGGTGTTCTCCTCCCACGCAGAGACGGATAAGGTTGAATGGGATCCCGGCAAGCTTGCGGCCTTCTTCTCCCTGCTGCTGGTGCGTCGATATGGCAGGAATGGTTGCAACCGACTTGACCCGTCCCAGATCCGTCGCTCTCCAGATATGATTAAACCGGTCGAAGACGTTTCTTGTATCCTGAGCTGACCCTTTGATTCGGAATGACATCAGATGGCCAAAGGCCGCTGCGTCGGAATCCGCCATCTGCATATACCGGGACGCAAGGCCGTGAAGAGGGTGATTGGAAAGTCCGAGATAATCGACTCCCTCAATCTTCGGATGGTTGTCCAGGAATCGGGCTACTTTCATGGTGTTGGCGGAAAACCATTCCATCCGAATTCTAAGTGTGCGCATTTCATTCAGAAGGAAAAAGGCGGAATAGGGAGACATGCATGGGCCTGAATCCCGGAAGGGCCACAGCTTCAGCCAGGTTGCAAAATCTGCCTTGATCTCATCCGGGAGATGGCGGCTAGTCAGGTTGTGGCGGGCAATGACGGCTCCGCCGATTGTGCCTCCGCCGCTTCCGGCGGTTTTGGTCAATGAGTGGACCACAATATCAGCCCCGTACTGGATGGGACGCATCAGGGCAGGAGTGGCAATCGTTCCATCCACGATGAGGGGAATGCCGTGGGAGTGGGCCAGGTCGGCGACGGTCTGGACGTCAAAGCAGGCCTGCTGGGGGTTGGAGGGCATCTCTGCGTAAAGAAAACGGGTGTTTTCGTCGATCAGGGATTCCCACTCCTTCATCTCCCAGGGTTCCGTAACCCAGCGGACCTCCGCATTCCGTTCCCGCATCCGGAGGTTGAACAGCTGAAAGGTTCCGCCGTACACCTGGGCTGCGGATACGAAGTTGACCTTTCCCCCTCCCCCAAGGCTCAGGTCCAGGAAGGGTTCCGCGGCCTGCTTGATGGCCGCCATGCCGGATGAGGTGCAGAGCGCGGAAGCATTCGCATCACAGCGGTAGGTTTCCAGGAGGGCAAGCGTCTCTTCAAGGTAATAGGTGGTTGGATTATGAATTCTCGAGTAGCACCATGTCGGAATGAGATAGGCAAGGCCGGCCTCCATCTCGTCCGAATCCCGGTAGGCCTGCGATGTGGACGGCATGATGGGCTCGATAATACCGCCCTGACCACCCCGAAATGCTTCTTCTACAGAGTACATCCCATGGACCGCAATGGTGTCGAATTTCAACGATCTCACCTTGTTCCGGTATGCCTGTCGTCGCTCGAGGTATACCTTCGCCTCCTCTACATAGCGGTTCACACCGGCCGACATGGACTGATCCATAACCTAGCCCCCTTTCAATATGGAGTTATGGTGCCAGTATAAACGAGGCGCTTCGAAAGTGAAAGGGCAGGAATCAGGGTTTCCGTGAAAGGGCCAGTCCGTACCCCCTCGGATCGCTCGCCGCCTCTCCATCGGAGGAGACAGCCTGCGCATTGCACCAGGTATCCCCCGTCAGAATCCGATATCCGGCCATGGTCATTGATTTTTCCAGGAGATTCGAAATGCCTTCCTCCAGTTCGACCTGATCCGGAAGACCCTGGTGGTGAATTCGCGGCGCTTTTATCGCTTCGGAAAGCTCCATCCCTCCATCGAGGAGGTGAAGAAGAATCTGCGCCACGGTGGTGATGATCCGGGAGCCTCCCGGAGTTCCCACGACATAGTGAACCCTGGATCCCGTAGCCACAATGGTAGGACTCATGGAAGACAGCGGCCGCTTCCCCGGCTCCACGGCATTGGCTCGACCGCCTACCAGACCGTACAGATTGGGCGTCCCCGGCTTAACGGAAAAGTCGTCCATTTCATTATTCAGAAGAAATCCCGCCGTCATGACGCCGCTTCCAAAAGTTCCATTCAACGTGGTGGTCATGGAGACGGCCAAACCGGAATCATCGAGAATGGAAAGATGGGTAGTGTCCGGACTCTCTACGGGAATGACCTGGTCCGAAAAACAGTCCCAGGGGTGGGCCTTCATGGGATCCAGGGACAGGAGTTCATCGAGGAACCGGTCCCGATCACGCAGAGCGTCCAGGGGAACTTCCACAAAATCCCTGTCACCCATGAACCTGGCCCGGTCCCGATAAGCCAGCTGGCAGGCCCGAATGAAGAGACGCCAGTATGGTTCAGGATTTTGATTGTGGGCCTGGGGAGCCATCCACTCCATTGATTGCAGAATTCTTCTCAGGCAGAGGCCCCCCGAAGAAGGCAGGGGCGCACTGTATATGTCATAACCCCGGAAGGTGAAATGTTCCGGCTGCCGGAGGATCACCCGGTAGGATGCGAGGTCTTCCAGAGACAAGATGCCGCCATGACGCTTCGTTTCTTTCACAATGGAGGCGGATATGGGACCGCTGTAAAAGGCGGAAGCACCTCCATTCCGAATTGCGGTAAGCGTTTGGGAGAGGAGCGGCTGGACGAGGAGGGTTCCTTCCTCCAGTGGACCACCGTCCTTTCCAAAGGTCCGGGCTGAAGCTTCGAATTTCGACAGTAGAGGCCACGATTCCCTGAAATCCTCTGCCAGGCCACGGGAAATGGGGAATCCATCCTTTGCGAGGCTGATGGCCGGTGCAACAAGGGTGGACCATGGCAGGGTTCCGCACATTCTGTGAAGTTCTTCCAGGCCGGCCGGCGTGCCGGGAACCCCTGAAGCCGCCCCGCCCTCCAGGCTCATACCGGGAACGGGATTTCCTTCTCGATCCAGGAACATCGTGGAAGTGGACATTCTCGGGGCCTGTTCCCGAAAATCGATAAACTGCGGACCCTGGGGCAGAAAAACCAGAGCGAACCCCCCTCCTCCAAGATTCCCGGCCTGGGGATAGGTTACGGCAAGGGCCAGGGCCGTGGCTATGGCCGCGTCACAGGCGTTCCCTCCCTGGTCCAGGATGTTGGCACCCACCTGCGTCGCAAGCGGGTCGGCCGTGGCAATCTGATAGGCGGGGAGAGGCAGTGCATGTAAAAGGATGAAAAGAACGGTTACGAATTGGAACCGGATACCCATGAATCCATTGTACCTCAGAGGTTGACAGGGCAGGGTTCCCCATCTACCATGGTGGGGAGCGGAGGGTTTTCCGCCATGAAATGTCGTGCCTTTGGGAGGAGGTATCATGGTATCGATTTCCGAGAGAGCTCAAACCATCCAGGCGTCCCCGATCCGCCGGCTCGTCCCTCTGGCCGACGCGGCTAAGAAACAGGGAAAGACCGTCTACCATCTGAATATCGGGCAACCGGATATTCCTACACCGGAGCCAATGGTCCGGGCGATTCAGACCTTTGATCACAAGGTCATCAGCTACGGCCATTCCGAGGGGCTGCTCGATCTCAGAATTGAAATTGCAAAGTACTTCCAGAGGTACGGCATTCCCATCAAGACGGAGGAGGTTCTTGTCACCATCGCGGGGAGCGAGGCCATCCATTTCGCCTTCTGCGCGGTGGCGGACGTCGGGGATGAAATCATCATTCCCGAGCCCTTCTATACCAATTACAACGGATTTGCCACCTTCGCCCAGGTCAAGATCGTTCCGGTCACCACGAAGGCAGAAGAGGGATTTCATCTTCCTCCCATGAGTGAGATCGAAGCAAAGATCACCTCCCGGACCCGGGCGATTCTTCTATGCTCCCCGAACAACCCGACCGGCACGATCTATACTCCGGAAGAACTTGCCGGGGTGGCCGAACTTGTCCGGAGGCACAATCTTTTCCTGATCGGGGATGAAGTCTACAAAGAGTTTGCCTACGACGGCCAGACCCACATGAGCATCCTGGAACTTCCGGGCCTTGAAGATCGAACGATTGTCGCCGACTCCATTTCCAAGCGTTTTTCTGCCTGCGGCGCAAGGATCGGTTGTCTTGTATGCCGAAACCCGAAGGTTATCGAGTCGATCACCAGGTTTGCCCAGGCCCGTCTTTGCCCGCAGACGGTGGAACAGGTGGCCGCCGTGGCCGCCTATCGAATGGACCCTGCCTACTTTGATCCTATCCGGGAAGAGTATCAGCGCCGCAGAGATGCCATGTATGAAGCCTGTCAGTCCATCGAAGGCCTCGTCCTCAAGAAACCCAGAGGGGCCTTCTATATGCTGGCCAAGCTGCCCATCCCCGATGCCGATGACTTTGCGAGATGGCTCCTGACCGACTATGACCTTAACCATGAGACGGTTATGGTGGCTCCCGGTAACGGATTTTATGCCACGCCGGGACTCGGGGAGGATGAAATCCGGCTGGCCTATGTTCTCAACGTGGAGAGTATCCGGAGGGCCATGAAGGTATTGGAGGAAGGATTAAAACAGTACCGGACCGAGCGGAACCTCTGAACGGAATCGTTTAGATCTAAGAGGCTGTTCCCGGCTTCACCCGAAACGACTCTTCGATCTCCCGGACCTTCATTTCGAGATCAGTCGGCCCATTGTCACGTTGAAAAGACAGGTGCAGCGTCGCCTCCAATGCTTTTGTCAGGGGGACGATAAGGTCATGGCTGTTCAGTCTGGGATGGACTTCAGATACCGTCGAAACGCTGGCATGGAAGGGGAATTTTGTAACGCCCCGCTGCAGACGTTCGTCAAATCCGACCAGGATGCTCCCATGCTGGAGGAAAGCACCCTGACGGACCGCCATGGCCGAACCGACGATCTTTCGTCCGTCCACCGCGATTTCTCCCGGGCTGGGAAGCGTGAAACAGGGGGAAGGGATCCTGGGCGAATGAGGTTGGACTTCACCAGTCTCCCACAGCGTCGCCGGGATCTTCATATCCTGAAATCCCCGCACAAGAGCCCGGCAGATCAGAGTGTAAGCATCCTGAAATCGACGCGGAAAGGGATCCTGTCCCAGGATTCCCGTCAGGCAATAGGTGAGCTCTCTATGGTGAAGAACCCCCCGTCCGCCCGTTGGACGTCGTACGACATCGATCCCTTCCTTTGAACAGAAATCCCAGTCCACCGTTTCATCGGCCTGCTGCGCATGCCCCAGGGATAAAGCCGGAGGATTCCAGGTATAGAACCGGAGTACGGGCCGCCCGCTTTCCCGCGTGAATTCACGGAGAACAACATCCCAGGCCATGTTTCGATGGCCGGGAAGCGGGTGATCGTGGATCAGAAAATATCCAGGATGATGTGACAAATAAAGATGGGCAGAAAGGTAAGGATCAGCCCTTGTGGTGTTTTCCCGAAGATTTGGAGTCCTTGTTCGGCTCTTTCTCTTCGGCCGGTTTTTCCTCCGCCGGTTCTTTCTCTAAAGGGCGATCTTTTTCGGCAGTTTTGGGCTTGTCCTCTTTCTTGTCGGTTACTTTCATATCCACGGAACCTCGAAAGAGAGCGCCTTCGGCGATGATGACCTGGGGAGAGCGGATGTCACCCTCCAGCACACCCTGGGGCTTCAGCTCGACAGCGTCTACGGCTTCCATCTTTCCTTTGACTTTGCCGGAAATAACGATGCGGCGGGCTTTGATCCCCGCTTTGACTTCTCCGCCCTCTTCCACAAAGACGGTAGCATCGGACAGGACTTCCCCCTGAAACGAGCCCGTGATCGTCAGATCATCACGGGTCGACAGCGTTCCTTCAACATGGGTCTGGGGCCCGATATGGGCTCCCGATTTTGCAGTCAGTTTTGCCGCCGGCTGTGGAGACTGGTTGGGGGTCAGCCGCTGGGGCACGGGTTCTTTTGTTTCTTTGCCGAAAAGGCCCATAGTTGATCTCCCGGAAAGAATATGGAGCGGGCAACGGGAATCGAACCCGCGACTCTGAGCTTGGGAAGCTCATACTCTACCAGCTGAGTTATGCCCGCGTCAGAGTTACTATAGTATGGCAGGTGGGACCTGTCAACACTCCGGAAGCCGGAAAAGATCTTCTTGCCTTCCGGTTGACTTTCTGGCATTCTAGGTGGGGAGGCGCTATGGAAACGTTGTTAAAGAAGATTGAAGGATACCTGAAGGATTTCATCGGAGACAGCATCGCGTACGATGCGGAAGAAGAAGCCTATGTTGTCTTCTATGGTTCCACGGTTGTAAAAATATCCCCTCTGCCGTTTGGCGATGAAAAGCTTGTGGAGATCATGGCCTTCGTAGTCCAGGATGTCAATCCGACCCAGGACTTAATGGAACATCTTCTCTTTCTGAATTACAAGATTCCCGTGGGAGCGTTCAGCCTTGTCGGGAGAGATATCTTTTACTCCCACGCCGTACTGGCACGTCAGCTTACTCCGGACGTCCTGAAAGTTTCCATGTCCGTCGTTGCATCCGTCGCCGATGAAGAAGACGACTATATTGTCCTGAAATACGGTGGCAAGCGGGCCATCGAGAAAGTGGCACAACCAAAAGAATCCCGCCATAACTAATGGACCGACAGCTGAACTATCTCCGGGCGGCAGCCACTGTAACGGACGCCCTGCTTCTCCTGGTCGTGGCCCTGGCCTTCGGATATCTTCTTACCCTGCTCTTTCAGGCGGTAGCACCCGCCAGTACGACAGTCACCTATGTATTCTGGAGAATCTGGCTCGGTATTGCCGTCGTAACCTTTCTCCTTCGTGACTGGTATGGAAGTCCGGGAAAACGTGCGTTTGGAATTCGAGTTCTGGGAGATCGAGGGAAATCGATCACCATCACCCAGAGTATCGTACGGAATGGATTTCTCCTTCTGCCACTTCTGAACCTATACGAAGCCTATCGGCTATTAATTCAGCAAAAACGCAGGCTCGGAGACATCCTCGCCGGTTCCGTCTTTATGGAGGAATGATTCGACGCCGAAATCTCAGGGAGTGTGGAGAATGAAGGTTAATAGGCGTTTTTCCAGAGCCCCGATTTAAAGGTACGCCAGATGATTTTAAGATCTAAACCGATACTCCAGTTCTGAATGTAGTAGAGATCCAGTTCGAGCCTTTTCTTGATGCTGGTCTGACCTCGATATCCGTTGACCTGAGCCCATCCGGTAATCCCGCAGCGCACCCGGTGACGAACCATGTAGGAAGGAAATTGCTTTCGGAATTTCTCAACAAATTCCGGTCTCTCAGGCCGTGGGCCCACAATGCTCATCTGTCCACGAATCACATTTATTAACTGAGGCAATTCATCGAGGCTGGTTCTTCGCAGGAAACTCCCGATCCTCGTCCGGCGGGGATCGTCCTTTCTTGCAAATACCGGTCCCGAGGTGTTCTCGGCGTCCATTTTCATCGATCTGAATTTCCACATCAGAAACCGCTTCCCATCCAGGCCCATTCTTTCCTGCTTGAAATAGACGGGACCCCCGTCTTCGCGCTTGATCAGAAGAGCAATGCAGAGCCAGGCAGGGGAAAGAAGAACGATAGCCGCAACCGCAATGGAAAGGTCCATGGCCCGTTTCACGACTGAGGACCAACCCTCCAGAGGGACAGCATTGAGATGAACCACAGGGATGCCGTCCAGATCTTCCACGGCAGCCTGAAGGGCCATCAATTGAACGACATCGGGAATCAGACGCACCTCTACGTAGAGATCTTCCAGTTCCTTGACAATGTGAAAGATTTTTTTCCGCGCTCTCAGGGGTAGCGCGATGTAGACGGAGTCAACATTCAGCTCCTGTACGGCAGGAATCAAGGTTTCCGTGTTGCCCAGTACCCGGACTCCCATAAAGGTATGGGTCTGTTTCCCCGAATCGTCATCGAGAAAGCCAACGACGACAAATCCCAGCTCCCGATGCTGGCAAATCTTCTCTACGACCTGTTCCCCGAGAGAACCCGCTCCCACGATCAGGATCCGTTCCAGGAATCGACCCCGCCTGTGAAGGGAGTGGGACACGGCCCGAAAGGAGAACCGCCAGGTAATGAGAAGGAAAAGCATGATGACAAAGTGGACAATCAGGTATACGCGCGAATAACTGAATTCCCGATAAAACAGCATGATGGCCATGAGGATTAACTGCGCCAGCGCTGCAGAAAGGAATATCTTGATAAGCTCTTCAGGTCGAGTTTTTCTTCCGCGAGTCTGGTAAAGCCCCTGGATGGAAAAGATCGTCGGGATAATCACGATGAGAAAGGGAATGAGTGCCAGATAGGGACGCACTCCCGGAATCCCTTTGTCCACAGGGAGAAACCCGGTATGAAACCGGAACCCGTAGGCAGCGATGATCGACAGGGAGACGCAGACGGCATCTCCAAGCAGGAGTAGAAACGCGACGGTTGTGCCCTTTCTGTGATTCACTCTTCTATTGTACATCTACGCACGTCATTCCGTAACCGTTACCGGAAGGGTTGTTGAAAAAACTGTGATACCATAGACTTATGTTTGACCACCAGATGGTCGTCAAATTTCTGGATGGCACAATGCTAAAAGGTTTTGGCCCTTTCATTGCACCCGGCGATTTGATGATGGATTTTCAGGATTTACAGAATAATATCCATTTCGTTGACCTGGGAAAGGTGAAGGCAGTCTTCTATGTTCACTCCCTCGAGGGACTCCGTCAGGGACACCCGAAGAAAAGACGCGAAACGCAGACCTTTGCTTCCGGAGAAAAGGTTCGGGTTAAATTCAAGGACGGTGAAGAAGTGATCGGCGTTATGACGAATCCCGATATCTCCAAAGCAGCATCGGGATTTTATGTGACTCCGACTGAAGAGGGATCGAACAACTACAGAATTTACGCCAACCGTAATGCGGTGGAAGCCATGTGGGTCAAACGTATGGGCCTGGAAATCAATCTTCTGACCTGACCCTCACGCAATCGTAGATTACTCCAACCGCCAGCAGAAGGAAGACTCCAAGCCCGAGCCAGTTGGCCAATCCCGCAGCAGGAGAAAAGGATGGAAAGGAAAATCCAAAGCGGTCTTCCGCCATCTTGACAATCCCATCAAAGACGCCTGCGAGCGCACCTCCAGCAATCAGCCCGGAGGCAATCAGAATTCCTTTATCATTACGAAGCTTGGAAAGAGCCTCATTCCGTGTAGATCTTTGAACCATCCAGGCTGCAATGGCACCCAGTAAAAGGGGACTGTTCAGCTCGATGGGAAGGTACATCCCAAGGGCAAAGGCGAGGCCGGAAATACCGAGCATTTCGATAATAATGGCGATCACGGCTCCCAGTCCATATAATGCCCATGGTGCTCCTTCCGACATGACGCTCTTGATGACGGCTGCCATGGCGTTGGCCTGTGGAGCAGCGAGGGCAGCCGGATGCTCTGGGCCGGGAATGTAACCGTAGACCTTCGCAAAGAGGATGATCACTGCGGTTACAGTCACGGAAGAGATGGCCGAGGCCGCGATATTACTCCACTGAATCTGACGGGGAGTGGCCCCCAGCCAGTAGCCGATCTTGAACTGAGTGACCAGTGATCCCGCCATGGACAGAGCGGTGCAGACGACGCCTCCGATGAGTAGGGTCCCCAGCATTCCGGAGGTCCCGGTCAACCCCAGAGCGGAAAGCAACACGGCGGAAATAATCAACGTCGTGAGCGTCATTCCGGAAATGGGTGTGATGGAAATCATGGCTACGGCCCAGGCGGATACGGAGGAAAAGAGAAAAGAGACAACAATGGTCAGCCCGAGGGAGATCAGGGCGAGAGTGGTCGCATGCGTCATGGAGGTGAGGACGGAAAATCGAAAATAGAGAAATGTGAGGAGTGCCACACCGAATCCCAGGAAGAGGACGGAGGACATCGGAATATCCCGTTCGGTCCGAACGGTCTCTCCATCCTTATCGGAGGCCCGTAACCGTGATAGCTGGCCCGCCATCTGACGGGTCGCCTGGAGAATCGTGGGCGACATTTTCAAAATGGAGATGAACCCCGCGGCAAAGATTCCACCGATCCCGATGTAGCGGACGTAATCAAAGAAGATTGTCTCCGCATCCATTGCCGCATAAGACGGGTTCAGGTGAGCAAAGAGAGGGATGAGGACCGCATAGGATAGAAAAGACCCTCCCATGATAATGGAGGCATAGCGTACGCCGATGATGTAACCGAGTCCCAGAATTGCCGCAGATGTGTTCAGGGCAAAGACAAATTTAATCTTATCCGTCACGGTATGAAGTGCCGGAACCAGGGAAGTCGTGAACGTGTCGCTCCAGGCTTTCAGGCCCAGGGCAAGGTAATCCAGAATAATACCAATCCCCAGGGAGTAGAGAAGAACTCGAGCCTGCTTTCCTCCCTGCTCACCCGAAACGAGAATCTCGGTTGTGGCGGTGGCTTCCGGGAAGGGCAGTTTGCCATGCATCTCCGCTACGAAATAGCGGCGAAAGGGAATCAGGAAGAGGACACCCAGGACCGCGCCCAGGAAGGGTACTAGGAAGATCTGAGTGAAGGTTGCCAGGGTCGATGAGCTTTCAAGTCCCAGGATGAAAATGGCCGGCATGACAAAGACCGAACCCCCGACAATGATTCCGGAAGTGGCGCCGATGGCGAGAATATTGACGTTTTCGAGAAGGGTACTGTGACGTTTCAGCATGGCGGAAAATCCCACGGCCAGAATGGAAATCGGTATGGCCGTTTCAATTCCCTGCCCCAGCTTGAGGGCGATATAGGCCGCAGCAGCCGAGAAGAGAACCGTCATGGCGATTCCAAAAGCAATGGACCTGGGAGTTACCTCGGGAATGTGGGTATCCGGGGAAATGATCGGCTGATAAACTTCTCCGGGTTTCAGTTCTCTGTAGGCATTTTCCGGCAGTTGCTTTGTTGTGCTCATTCGACCTCCCGATTGGAATGCTCGAAGTAGGATACCATGGTCGTCCATTCAGGGTTCATACTATGGAACGATCTTTCTCCTTGAAGCGGTGATTGGGGATGTGATACGATACCTGTGGAGGGCGCTTTGATACGATTGACCGAATTCTATACGGTCCTGGAAAGCCTTAGCGATAAGGAACGACAGGCCTGCCTGACATGGCTCCAGGAAAATACAAAGCATGGATCCATTGGTACCGACCGCCAGCTGGAAGCCTTTCTATCCCTCGCCAACAAGGTCAATCGCTCTTTTCACCTGGAAGCCATACTCCAGACCGGACTGCAGACCATTCTCCAGGTTCTCTCCTTTGATGCCGGTGCCATCTATCTCACTGATGAGGAACAGGGAGTCCTCACCCTTTCCTGTGCAAGAGGAATCCATGAAGATTATGCGGAGGCTATCCGTAAGTTCCAGCTCGGTCAGGCAATCGTGGGTAAGGTTGGCCAGACGGGGAAAAGCCTCTTTATCTCCAACCTGTCCGGCCATAACAGCGCCCTGGAACCAACACGCAGGAATGGACACCTGAAATCCTTTTATTTCACGGCCCTGAAAACCCAGGGCAAGATTGTGGGTGTCATGCCGGTAGGTCTTTTCTCCGAACGACTCTTTTCAAGTCGCGAAATGGAGTTTATCGATCATCTGGGATCCCTCATTGCGCTTGCCATCGACCGGACCAAACTTTTTCGGGAAGAACAGGCTCTCCTGAGAAATTCCGAAACTCTTTACGAAATTGAGCGCATTCTCATGGATGAAGTCGATATCCGTACGGCCGCGCGGGGAGTGCTGAGAGTGATTCGGGATAATCTGGGTTATGACTTCCTGATCCTCACCCTTAGAGGACCGGATGACTCTCTCGAAGTTCTTGCCCAGGTCGGATATGAAAAAGAGCAGAACGAGATTCCAGGGATTATCCGTATGGGAGAAGGAGTTATCGGTAAGGTCGCAGCGGAAGGAAAAACCATCAACATTCCAGATGTGTCCCTCCATGAATCCTATATCGCCGTGCGTCCGGGAATCCGTTCCGAAGTCGCCATACCCATCCACGGCGAGGAAGAGAGCATTCTTGGCGTCCTGAATGTGGAAAGCGCCAGACCTGCGGCCTTCGGGGAACGGGACCTTCAGGTCCTCACCTCCGTTGCGAATCAGCTTTCGGTCGCCATTCGAAACGCCCTTCATCGGCGGGAACGGGACCGCTATTACGATGAACTCCAGGCGGCCTACATGGGAACACTTCATCTCTTTTCCGATTTCCTGGAAGCGACATTTCCCTTCCTGTCCGGGCACAGTGACCGAGTCTCCTCCCTGGTGCTTCCCATTGCCGAGGCGATGGGGTTCACTACCGATCAGATCCTTAATCTCAGAGTCGCCGCAGAGTTTCACGACGTTGGAAAAATCTACATTCCACGCGAAATTCTTCTCAAACCGGCATCGTTGACGGTGGAGGAGAGGCGAGCCATTAATGAACATCCAAGGGTGGGCAGCCAGATGGTGGCAAAAGTACCCATCTTTAAGGAATTTGTCGCTCCGTGGATTCAGTCCCATCACGAATGGATGGATGGTTCCGGGTATCCAGAGGGCTTAAAAGGAAATCAGATTCCTCTGGCATCCAGAATTATCACAGTCGTGGATGCCTGGGACGCCATGACATCAAAGCGTCCCTATCGGGAAGCACTGAGCCACAATGAAGCCATAGAACAGCTGCATATGTGCACGGAAACGCAATTCGATCCTGATGTTGTCAGGGTTTTTCTGGATCATCTTCCTCAAATTTCCGGAGCGGATGACCCTCGGCCTCATCAGTCATTCTAGCCTTACCCATCCCTTACAAAATAACGTGGTTCCAATCTTGCGAATCCCCTGGGAATCATGTAAGATATGCCTCCGGTGCCGACGTAGCTCAACGGTAGAGCAGCTGATTCGTAATCAGCAGGTTGGCGGTTCAAGTCCGCCCGTCGGCTCTGTTTTTCCAGGGCTCAATCACTATCTCATTCCATTCAACCAATCGATAGTTTCTGAGTGGGCGTCCTTGCGCTCCATAGAGGGCTATCTGGGGTACACTCGCGTCAAGTCCGCCCGTCGGCTCTGTTTTTCCAGGGCTCAATCACTATCTCATTCCATTCAACCAATCGATAGTTTCTGAGTGGGCGTCCTTGCGCTCCATAGAGGGCTATCTGGGGTACACTCGCGTCAAGTCCGCCCGTCGGCTCTGTTTTTCCAGGGCTCAATCACTATCTCATTCCATTCAACCAATCGATAGTTTCTGAGTGGGCGTCCTTGCGCTCCATAGAGGGCTATCTGGGGTACACTCGCGTCAAGTCCGCCCGTCGGCTCTGTTTTTCCAGGGCTCAATCACTATCTCATTCCAT
>DAOSWS010000027.1 GCA_035593605.1 Thermoanaerobaculia bacterium
CAGATTCCCTACCGTTCCAATTAAAAACAGAATCGTTTTTCAGTGGACCCTAATTATATTATTAAAGTGCTTGGTGGTAACCCTGGGAATATGAAATTTGCTAATGTGCTTCCTAATGCCGTGATAAATAGAGAGTATGAAGCTTATCTGCAGCCATCTGGAGCAGGGAATTATAGATTCGAGATTACCTCTGGGCAGCTTCCCAAGGGATTATATATCCAACTTACCAAGGATGGAAGCCCACAATGGAAAATTATCGGTACACCAACAATGGACTCTGTGGGATTATATCCAGTGACATTACTATTGACTGGAACTTTGGGTGATTTTTCTTTCGCTCTTGAAAAAACGCTATATCTTGCTGTTATTAATGCTGATCACTATCTTAATGAACCCATATTGGCAGCAGATAAAATTGTCGGCAGTACTGTTGGTGACACAGAGATGATTCTTTATTATCCTGTCAACGAAAATATTCTAGAAGGTACTAGGGAATTTCGTTTTATTCCGATTATTGATGGAAATAGCTGTGACGACTATTCTGATTATATTTCACAAGATGTATTTCAAAAAACAAATATCGCTGATCCGAATGATCCATCAATAGATTATACTTGGGTCTTTTCCCTTGAAACACCACCATTGCCTGAAGGAGAATATTATATTAAATTTGCCCGAAAGGCTTCAGGTGTGGGAACTTGCGCAGACAACACCTTCTCAGCCCACGTCTATGCGTTCACCGCGAATCAAGGAACGCGTGACGTAAGCGTGATCGACACGACCGAAAACCAAATTGTCGATCTTGATGCATCATTGACGGGCAATCAGCGGATGAGCATGCCCGCTGGCACAATCCCGTGGGGGATGGCGTTGAGCAAGACGCCCAAGGACAGCATTGAGTTTTATGTCGTCGATTACGGTCTTGGGGATGTCCAGGTCTATGATGCCGTCAACTATGCCTACGAGACCACGATCCAGCTTCAGAATCGGGACGATTTCGCCTGGGCGGGTCTGGGGGCGGTCGATGTCGATGTGGATTCCCAGGGCTTCGCGTATGTCATTCACACGACCGGCGGGCTCCAGGATCAGCCAGGATTTCCCTATCCGATCTGGAACCCGATCTATGGCAGCATCTCAGTAATAGACACAGCGACAAAAACTCTTGTGGACGTGGATCCCGACGATCCAAAATATCAGATCGGCTGGATGCCTGGAATCCATAGAATCAGAACTTTCGAGCTTTACCCCTACTCCATCTCTATCTTGCGGAGAGATCCGGGAAACGTCATCTATGAAGCAGGAGATGGCTATCCCGGGGAGTACGCCTTTATCTCCGGAGTGGGCCCGCAGCCGCCGGATCCCATTGGCTGGCAGGCCGTGGGATGCACCGATGGACTCCAGGTCATCAATTGCCTGCCTTCGACACCGCCTTGTGCCTGCCCATACGGATGGTGGCACATTTGGGAACCGATGTATGACGTCAGACCCATCACCATTGGCATACTTGACCTTAATCCGCAAATTGTCGCAACAGTGGACAGCGACGGTCATCCTCTCACCTATGCTTCCAATGAGGTCAGCTACAGGAAATTCCTCGGTGTTCAAAACATAGGCGAGGATGGAAGACGGATGGGCCAGGCCAATCAGGGGCTGGACTTCGCCATCTACCCGGACGGTTCGAATGCCTGGGTTTTCGCGGTCAGTCCTACTGAAGACAAGGTCTACTATTTCAATTTCAAAGATGCGATTACTAATCCCACAACATTCAACTACACATCTCTGGATCTTGTTAGTGGAGACCATCCAAGCGATGTAGCCGTCGAGGAAATCAACGGCATTCCTTATGCGTTCACCAGCAACCGCCTATCCGATACGGTCAGCGTTATTCAGGCAACACAGGATCCGCTACCCTTCGTGGCTGGAACGATTGACATCTCCGAGGCAGCGTGTCCAATCTCGACGGACTTTTCCCCCTTTGGGCGCGACCCGATCGCGATTGATACCAGGAGCAAAGGCGACTATGGATATACCGTTAATACCAATTCTGGAACGGTCACAATAATCGATTTAGTAAATCTCTCCTGCCAGGGGGACATCGTACTCGATGAGACGGAATGGACGCGACCCTGGCGCATCGCGATCCAACCGGTCAACACGGTCACCGATTTCTATCAGAGCGTCAAGACAGAACTTGCTGTGGCACCGGATACCGCGTTTACCGAGGCTCCGAAAAAGGACAACCTCATCCGTGAATGGGAAGGCGTGAATGATTTACAGGAAACCAGCGCGGATTCGACAGCGGTTTTGGTTCACATTGACAACTTTCAGCGCAACGTCGGTAAATGGGTCACCGATGAAAACACGCTAGCAGCCGTCAATCAGTCCATTGACTTGTACCGGACGGCATACTTAATGAGTCTGCCCTAAGCTCCCTACGCGGAGGGAGAGCCATAGCCTTCTGGGGAGGGGGGAATCAACCCTACGTCGAGGATTTTTGAATGAGTTTGACGCAGCAGATGCAGGTATATTCGCGGCCGCAGCCGTAGTGAGTGTGAGATATTTGTGTTACTGCTCGGCATACCCCAATAACCCACCCCCAGGCGCGAAGACCCGCAAAAAGAAACCTCCCGACGTGGGGAGGAGGACAAGTCGTTCTGCAGACTCGGGTGCGGGAAACGGCGCATAGGGGATGAAACCCGAATTCTCATACTCGGTGCGCAGCGAGACAGTGAAGATATCTGGAGGTGCAAGGAAAACGATTGAAAAAACCGGAGACGTAGACGGAGCCTACGTTGAGGATTTTTGAATGAGTTTGACGCAGCAGATACGGGTATATTCGCGGCCGCAGCCGCAGTGAGTGTGAGAAGTTCGGGTTAGTACTCGGCATACCCTCGTAACCCACCCTCAGGTGCGAAGCCCCGCAATCAGACAACACCCAAATGTAGGGAGAGTGGGAATCCAAATTGCAATGAGGGAGTTCAGAACGGCGCATAGGGGATTCGACACTCGGCATACTCCAGCCATCCACCCACAGGCACGAATCCCCGCAAAAAGAAACCTCTCGATGTGGGGAGGAGGACAAATCATTCTAAAGCCTCGGGTGTGGGGAACGGCGCATAGGGGATTCGACGCTCGGCATACCCTCGCAACTTACCCTCAGGCGCGAATCCCCTCAATCATCTAGTTTTTAATCGTTTGGGAAGAGGAAATTAATATTATAAAGGGGAAGTACAATGCGGCGCATAGGGGATTCGACACTCGGCATACCCTCGTAACCCACCCTCAGGTGCGAAGCCCCGCAATCAGACAACACCCAAATGTAGGGAGAGTGGGAATCCAAATTGCAATGAGGGAGTTCAGAACGGCGCATAGGGGATTTGATGCTCGGCATACTCCAGCCATCCACCCACAGGCACGAATCCCCGCATAATAAAACCTCCCAACGCGGGGAAGAGGACAAGTCGTTCTGCAAACTCGGGTGCGGGGAGCGGCGCATAGGGGATTCGAACCCCTGTTACCGACGTGAGAGGCCAGCGTCCTGGTCCACTAGACGAATGCGCCAGATGGACAAGTATACACGATCCATTTTAGGTAGGCAACACCCAACGGGGGCTTTACAAAGACCGTAGATTGGGTTATGGTCAACGCCGTTGATTCACGTTAATTTTCTACCGTGACATTGTTTGAGGAGGTTTCGATGCGTCTGATTCAAGTTTTCGTTCTTCATCTCTTTGCCCTCTCAGTCTTTGCCGCTGCCGGGGACACCGTATTGATCCGGAACTTTGCCGAAAAATACCAGGCACCCTGTGACGGCGGGGCTATCGAAGTCAAGGTAAATACCGAAGATACCGATTTTACCTACTATTATGTCTCACGGGACTGCCCCCATGACAAGAAACACAACTTTGGCATGCCTGTTGTCTACCTTCCAGGAGAAAAGACTCTCTTTGTCGGAGAATATTTCAACCTGAAACGTCTCAAGGAAGAGGCCGATAACCCCAGGGCGGTGGAGGCATTTATCGGTGAATTCCTGGGTGGAAAGGCAACACTGACCTTCGTGAAAAATGGTAAAGGATACCGGGTTTACGATATGAAAGTCGAAACTGGATTCGGAGCGGTACACCATGAAATGTACCGTTTTAAAGACTTTCACGTCATTCTGGGCAAGGCCTATGGAGATACAGAAGACCCACGTGAGACCCGGGTTCGTGAATTTCCCTGGGGTACTCTTCCCTCAATTGGAGATCCGAGTGCGCCTCATAAGCTGGCCGTATTTCTTGATCTTGAGTGTCCAATGTGTGCACGGGTGGAGAAGGACCTTCTCGAAGCCCTGAAAACTCATCCGGAAATCACGGCATCCTTTGTCCAGTTTCCCCTGGTTTCCATCCACCCCTGGGCGTTTCGTGGAGCCTGCGGAGCCATGTGCTTTTTCTCTGCAGACCCATCCTTCTACTTTGATTTCTTGACAGACATGTATGCCCAGAGGGACACGCTAGATCTGGATACAATCGATTATGCCGTCTTCGGGTTCGCCGATCAGCGTGAGCTTCGACCCCATCTTCTGGACTGCTATCTTAAAACCGATAACATCCGTTCCGTCCTGAACCAGCTGCAGCTGGCCCTTACCCTCGGAGTTCGATTCACACCCGGGCTCTACCTGGATGGCACCCTCTATGTCCCGTCGGATTTGCTCGCCCTCCTAAAGGAAAGGAAATCCTTATCATCGGAGAAGTAGCATCATTCCAAGCACTGCTTAAAAAAAAGGGGCCCCATGTGGGGCCCCTGATTTGTTTCAGTAAATCAACTCAGAACATGAATTTGATGCCGACAACGCCACGATAGAAGGTGGCTTTGGTATCGATGGTGTAATCAAACCAGGAATCCCACATGGCAGCAGTATTGTAGTTGTCACACACGCCATCGCTGTCGCATCCAAGTTCAAGAACCTGTTCACCGGTCACGTCGGTATACCGTCCAGGCATGACGTGATAGATCACAGCTTCATTGTTCAGAGCGTAAAAATACCTCAGGTCAAAGGTAATGGCGAACTTGTCCGAAAGCTTGATATCACCGCCGGCACCCAGGTTAAAGGTGAAGGCATTGAAATCGTCTGCTTTCAAACGAACCGGGAAGAAGGTCTGGGTTCCAAAAACGACATCATTCTGGGGAATCCAGCCCGTGGCTTCTGCATCGAGATGAATGGAGTTCAATCCCACACCGGTGAGGGCATAGAAACGGAACTTTTTTTCCAGGTTTGTAAAATAGTACCGGGCATTCAACTCGGTTACGTAATTTCGGATTTCACCCTTATAAAGCGCACTGTCGGCAAAGGATCCCGATCCACCATCCGGAGTGGTGAAGGAGCCGGAAAAGGAGGAAAGAATGTCCAGATCGTTGGAAAAGGTTTCATAACCAATTTCAATACCGAGGCGCTCATCGAGCATACGGGTGTAAATCAGGCCATAGCCAGTTTTTGCATCCGTTTTGCTCTCAAGGTATCCCATGTCCTGCGCGGTCATGAATCCTTCATAATCGTACAGATGGGATGAGATACCGACTTCGTCATACCGACTCTGATCATACATGCCACCAAACACGAAGATGTCGTTGTTCTGCGCGTAAAGCGGTGTAATCAGAGCCAGTGCAAACAGTAGCAGGAAGAGTTTTTTCATCGATACCTCCTCAGAATTCAAGACGGAAGCCCACTTCATAGCTGCGGGGGTTATACCAGGAATCCGTGAATCCCCAGCTGGCTGGACGATCGAGAGTGCCCCAGTAACCGCAGGAACCCTCAGCCGCATCCGTCACTTCCTCGGGGGTAAATCCTTCACCGATGGCCACACCCTGGTAGGAATAACAACGGTCGGTGGGACCCTGGTTGTTGATCACATTGTTGACCGAAAGGATGACGCGAGCGTCAATCCGGTCACCGATCTTGAAATCTTTCCTTGCTTCAACATCGAGTGAGTAGAGGGATTGATTTCGGCGACTTCCTCTCGGCTCAATGAAGTACGAACCATAGTCAAGAACCGGATAGTAACGGTACGAAGAGGTAAAGTTCTGCGAGAGACCGGAACCCCAGAAGAAGTTGAATCCCAGAGAGGTCTCGAGGGGCAGGTAGAAGTATCCGTTGATTTTCACACGGTGACGACGGTCGTCGCTCATGTAGCCGTAAATATTCGTGTAGTGCAGCGGGATGTCGAGATCTGTACCGCCATACTGCGTGTACTCGATGGAACCTCTGGATTTGGAATAGGTGTAGTTGACAATGATGTGGAACCAGTCCTTGTAGCGGGATTCCAATTTCAGCAGGTAACCGTAGTAATAACGCTTGGCGGCCGCAGGGTTGCGGAGCATGTAGGATCCGCAGTACTCAAGACCCCAATAAGGATCGCCATTTTCATCGAGCGGCCAGGTGGAGGGATCACCGGGATCGATAAAGTTGCCGTTTTCATCATAACCGGCGCAGGTATCCTCGATGATGTCCTTGGTACGCTTGTTGACGTAGGTGACTTCGATTCCCGTACGGGGCATAATTTCTCTTTCAAAACCGATGGAGAATTCATCCGCGTAGGTGGGCTTAAGGTCTTTGAGAACCTGGTTGGGTTCACCACCGAAGAAATCCGTCACGAAGTAACCGTTTTCGTCACATTCGTAGCCAAAGATTTCACAGTAAGCCTGCCAGTCGCCCTGACCGTTCTCATCAAGCAGACCCGCCTGATATGCAGCCTGACCGGCGTAGGTTTCAGTCCCACTGACGGATACGTGCTGCTTGACAAAGTCGGGAAGCGTAAGCGCTCCGGGGTGCATGAAACGACCCCAGTAAGCCCGAAAGACGGTCTTTGAATCGTTGAAAATATCCCAGGCAAGGCCAAGTCGCGGCTGAACCATGTCAAACGTGATGACTTCATTGCCGAGGTCATCCCAGTAGGTCGCCTGATCAAAGCGGACGCCGGGTTTGAAGGTCAGGTTGGGACGGATACGCCATTCGTCCTGAAGGTATCCCGTCCAGAGTTCACCGTCGAAAACACCGAAGTCACCGCTCCAGAAGGCACGTTCCACCTCGTCGGGATCGGCATCGTGCCACTTGCCGTCGGGGCCGAGACCGGACTGCCAGTATTCGGCATATTCGTTGTCCGGGCAAACTTCTTCTTTCACACCATCACCATTCACGTCAGTACGGTAGCAATCGTCCCAGTGGTCGGTGTAATAAAGAGGATAGGCTGTGTATTGCTGACCCTCGTACGAAAAGGTATACGGAGCACCGTTGTACCGGTTGACGGAGTCAAACTTGAGATCGTGGTATTCCAGACCGGCCTTGAGAGTGTGATCGCCAAGGAAGTTGTCTTTGTAATACGTCAGAGAAGTCATTCCTTCCACACGATCTCGCTCGGAAAGCTGAACCAGATAACCACCGTTGTAAGCCAGTCCGGTGAGAAGGTCGATATACTGCGGACTGTCGTAGTCTTCATTTGTCGGGTACACATCCAGGTCCTGATAGGCCGATCCGAGCTTCAGGCTGAAGAGTGTGTTCTCCGAGAGAATGGAGGAGTAATCGATCTGGGCGACACGGGTCATCTGGTCCTGTCTCATACCCGCTTCGGGGGCCGTATAGGGGCCGGCATCCCAGTTAGAAATATAGGCCCAGTCAAAGGAATACTTTCCGA
Source organism: Thermoanaerobaculia bacterium (assembly GCA_035593605.1). Taxonomy (NCBI): domain Bacteria; kingdom Pseudomonadati; phylum Acidobacteriota; class Thermoanaerobaculia; species Thermoanaerobaculia bacterium. The sequence continues at coordinate 7,668 of DAOSWS010000027.1, forward strand.
TTATCGTATTGTTGGGGTTAACCTGCCAGGTGATTTTGCCAAGGTTGGACCACGCATCCCATTCATAATCGGAGTAGGCCTGCCACGGAGTCTGCTTGACCATTTCATGACCCACGGCCACGAAGAACCACACGCGGTCGCGCAGCAGCGGCCCTCCGATTGTGGCGTTGGGGTTGTAAAACTTGTAGGTGTCCTGACTGGGATCGTAGGGATCCCAGACGGGGTTTTCGCCGTCTTCGGTAAAGGATTCATCCTGATAACGGATATCAAACGTACCGGAGAAGGTGTTTCCACCTGACTTGGTCACGACGTTCACGACACCGCCAAGGGCTCTTCCATATTCGGCCTCGAAACCGCCGGTCTGGAAAGAGATTTCCTGAATGGCATCAAAGTTGAAATTCGTGCCGAAGGTGGATGTTACGGGATCTGTAGAATCCATTCCGTCGATCAGGTAGGAGTTTTCACCTTCCGTGGATCCCAGTACCGAAGGATTCCCACCTCCCTGAACGCCGGCGGACATGCCCATGACGTTCTGGAAGGATCGGCCACCCGAACCGATAGTCGCTTCCTGGAGAAAGTCCTGAGTGTAAACATCACCCGTGTTGGTCTGGGTGGAGTCTACAACCGGAGCCTGTCCGGAAACAACGATCTCGGTTTCAAACTCGGACGCCAGCTGCATCGTAACGCTGAGTTTGGTATTCCGATCGAGATTAACGGGGACCTGTTCGTTGGTCAGGAGCTGAAATCCTTCAAGATTGAAGGAAACAGAGTAGGTTCCCACCATGAGTTTCGGGAAACGGAATTCCCCGTTCTCATCGGTGACAGCGACTTTTGCGCCTCCAATTTGATTGGGTGAATCGGCGGTTACGGTCACGCCGGGAAGAGGATTACCGTCGGAATCCATAACCGTGCCCGACAGAGATCCGTGCTCCACGACGGCCCAGGCGAGTCCTGCCGTCAGAAGCAGAATCAAGCCAACTATGAACCACGTTCGCATACGACCCTCCTTGTGATTTTGTTCACACCTTTCGGGAAAGGTGAACCTCACCCGAATAAGATGCAAGAATTATACCACAACATCAAAATATGAAAACACAGCAGAGAAACCCTGATAAATCAGGACTTTTATCTCCAATTTACAAAGCCGAGTCTTTTTTCTGGTTGAATATTTTGAAACTTAGTTCAACACATTGAACGACCATAAGGTGTCAGAGTGTGAAGGGAATCGTTACCACCGTCCACGTTTTTACCGGGATTCCCTCCTTCAACGCGGGCGAAAAGGTCCATTGCTTCACTGCCTCGATGGCTGCCTTATCCAGCCCAAGCTTTCCGCCCGGATAACGAATCGCGTTGAAATCGACAGCTTGTCCTTCCTCGTTCACCAGGACTTTGAGGATTACGTTTCCCTGAACCCGCCTCTTGACTGCAAGGGGCGGATATTCCGCTCGCACGGTTGTGAGAGGAATGGGAGCCTGGTCCACGTCTTTGATATCGACCAGCTGACCTTTGGTCACGGAAGGAACTGCAGGTTCAGGCTCTTTTACCGGTGCCGGATTTTCTTCCACCGCAGGTGTGGTTTCTTCCTGCGGACTCTCCGTTCCCGGCTGTCCCTTCAGAGTGGTGACGGACGGCTCCTGAGGTGGTGGCGAGGAGGGGCGTGAGGATGCAGAATCCTGGGATGCAGGTTTAGGTTCCGCCTTTGCCTTTACAGGTTCCTGGGAAGATGGAGGGGCCTCCCCCGTTACGGTCTCTTTCATTTTGTTGAGAGCTTCGCGGGTTTTTTGAGTTTCGGCTTCCTTTTCTTTCAGCTTCTTCTCAATTTCCGGATTTTTTTCGGCCTGCTGTGTCTGTCTCAGCTTATCCAGCTCCTCTTCCTGCTGGGCGATCTGCCGTTCGGCTTCATCCAGCTTTGCCTGCAGCTCTGGAGACGGTTCGGCAGGGGCGGTCGCCGCGGCGGGTTCCGGTTCGGGTTCCGATTTAGAGGCCCAGGGTTTAAAAACAATGCCCACAGTTATCAAAATCACGGCCAGTACGGCAACCAGGACAAAAGGTAATGGAGAACGTTTGGCGGGAACTTCAACAAATTCCACTTTCGGAGGTGCCGGGGCTTCCCGGGGCTCCGGCTCCACCGGTTTTGGCGGGGCAAAAAGAGCCTTGATATCAGCCTTATCTTCTTCCCGGCAGATTTTCTCCTCATTATTAATATCTTCGCGGAAGAGGGTGTGCATAAAGTAGGCAACGTTAAAGGTTGTGGGTGCATAGGTGCCGTCGTAAATGAGTTTCCCTAACTCTTCCCGCATATCCCGTAAATTTGGGTATCGCTCACCCGGGTTATGGGCAAGAGCTTTCAGTAAAATCATCTGCAGATCTCTGGGAATTGGCTGTCCATCCATACCCTGAATGGTTGTGATTGCCCGAATCCGGTCTTCCTCCACGGAGGACGAAGGAAGGGATTTCCCCGTCAACATTTCAAAGAAAAAAGCACCTGAAGCATAGACCTGATCAGTAGGATTCCAGTCTTTGGACTCCAGCAACTGGGGGGAGAGGTATGGATAAAGAGATTCCGGCTGAACCTGCGTAAGGATTTTACCCATGGGAACGGCCGCTCCCTTGATCTCCCCTTCATAACTCAGGTAGGCCAGATGCGGGTGTGGAAGAGCGTATTTATGTTCCTCGAACCCGGCCATTACACGCTCAAGGATATGAAGGGAGTGTTCCTGAGGTAAAGGAAACATTTCCGCAACACAGCGCTTGATGATGACCTGGATGGTGGCGGCGGACATGTATTCTTCGACATAGACGTTCTTGCCATCCACCTTTTCGATCAAAAGGAGATCGTTCACGGCGAGGTGCCGGGTAAACTTTAATCCCTCCGGTAAGGCAAAGGGGAAAAGTCGGAGAAAGACACGTGTCTTTTGATCACCCTCAACCCGAAATGCCCGGAATAACTTTCCCCAGGGCGAAGCGTCTGCTTCCCTGAAAACCACATAGTTCCCTAATTTTTCCACGGGCATATTCTAACCTCTCCTTGCACCTATTGCAATGGTGTCTCTATCGCACCTGATCCTGAGCGAACGGGAATTGACATTCCCCTTTCACTTGACGTACACTCATGACCCGCGGCGGTGTAGCTCAAGTGGTTAGAGCATGCGGCTCATATCCGCAGTGTTAGGGGTTCAAGTCCCTTCACCGCCACTTTTCAACTTGATCAGCACGGTACGAACATTCATCCAGCAGCATCGACTGATTCCCCCACACTGCAAAGTTATTGCCGCGGTCTCAGGAGGGCCTGATTCCATCGCCCTACTCTTTCTTCTACAGTCGCTGCAGCAGGAGCTCTCTTTCGATCTGACCGCAGTTTCCATTGACCACGGCCATCGGCCTCGAACCCGGGAGGAAGCCCTCTTTGTCCAAAACCTTGCGGGTCAAATCTGCATACCTCACCATACTCTCGTGTTGACCGAGACATGCCCGCCGGGTCACTCCTGGGAAGCGTGGGCCAGAGATCAGCGGATCTCCCTTCTCCTTGCCTATCGGGATAGAGTACAGGCGGATTTTATCGCCCTGGGACACCACGCTGATGATCAGGTAGAAACATTTTTTCTTCGTCTCTTCCGGGGTACCTCCCTTCGCGGTCTATGCGGCATGCAGGCTAAAAACTCTCAGGGGTTTATTCGCCCTCTGCTCCATTGCCGCCGTTCTCAGATTCTGGATTATCTCTCTGAAAAGAAAATTCCCTTCATGGAGGATCCGACCAACCAGGACCGAAGATATTACAGAAATCGGATCCGGCACGATCTGATTCCGTCTCTTGCAAAAGAATACAGCCCTCCCATTTCACAGAAAATAATTGATTTGCAGAATCTCCTCTCAAGGGATGAAGAGTTTCTTACTAGATCCGCACGCAACTGGCTGGATAACCATCTTTCGAGGGAAGGGCAGTCGTTTTCCATTCCCCGCGCAGCCTGGAAAGAGCTTCCCGGGGCTATGAGGCTTCGCGTGCTGCTGGGACTCATATCCGAAGCAGCCATCCAGCCTTCCTTCCTATCTCTTCAACGATTGCTTCATCTGGAAACCCAATTTCTGGGAGATGGCCGACTGTTCAGGCGGCTTGAGCCGGAAGCCTGCATCCTTGAAGGGGAATATGCTACCATTAGGTTGACTGTCCAGCGGCCCTGTCTCGAGGACCCTGTCACGATAAAGGTCCAAGGGGAGACGGCTGTTCCAGCTTTGAGAGTTTCTGTAATTTCGGAGCCGGACAGGCGCCTTGATTCAGAACCCTGGACAATCAACCTGCCGGCGGACTCGGGGCCCCTGACACTGGTCACCCGGCGGGGAGGAGAACTTGCAAAGACTGACAGAGGGAGTAAACCTCTTAAATCCCTCCTGTCTGAATTGAAGATTTCCCGCGCCCGGCGAGAAAATCTTCCTCTCCTCCTTGCAGGAGGTCTTGTGGTCTGGATCCCCGGGATCTGGTGCAGCAGAACCGATCGGCAGGACACAATCTTAGGACTGAGGTGGAACCCATGGTAACAATCACCAAGCGGTTTTCTGAAGATGAAATTCGAGACAGGATTGAAGACCTTGCTCAGCACATCCGGTCCGACCACCCTGAAGAAGAAATCCTATTTATCGGAATCCTGAAAGGAGCATTTGTCTTTCAGGCTGACCTCATGCGGAATCTCAACCAGCCCTGTCGTTTCGATTTCCTTCGAGAGAAAATGGAACAGGATATCGTCTTCTTCTCGGGCGAGCTGGATGTTTGCGGAAAGAGCGTCATTCTTTTGAAAGATGTCGTGACCACCGGGGTTGTGGAAAATTACTTAATAAATCAATTGCGTACCATGGGTCCGAAATCAATCAAGCTCGCATGCCTCATCGACAAGCCGACAGATCGCAAGGCAGACATTTCTGTTGATTACGCACTGTTTCGTGCGGATGAAAACATCTTCGTCGGGTATGGAATGGAATATAAGGGCCAATATGGCAACCTTCCCTACATCGGAATGGTGGAATTTTAGATCGTGAGAGGAAACCTTCGCAGTCTTATCGTCTGGATCCTTGTCGCCATCGTCGCGATTTTGATCTTCCGGGTGTTTGAGCAGGCAGGAAGCCGCCCGGAAGAAATTCACTTTTCCGCCTTCATGAATGAAGTGGATGCGGGGAAGATCAAAAGCGTACAAATCAAGGAGCAGGAAATCACAGGCAGGTACCTGTCCAGTACGCGTCCCAAGGATGCACCCGACTTCATTACCTATGTCCCGCCCGTGTATGACGATCTGGTTGCAGCCCTTCGGAAAAATCATGTAGAAATCGAGATCATTCAGGCCAAGGAATCTACATGGCTCACCTTCCTTTTTTCCTGGGGTCCCATTCTTTTCCTGGTAGCGCTATGGGTTGTTTTTATGCGTCAGATGCAATCCGGAGGCAACAAGGCTCTTTCATTTGGAAAGAGTCGGGCCCGGGTTTTGACTCCAAATCAGCTGAAAGTTACCTTTGCCGATGTAGCGGGAGTGGAAGAGGCCAAGGAAGAACTGCAGGAAATCATCGAATTCCTTAAAGATCCCAAGAAGTTCCAACGGCTGGGAGGAAAGATTCCCAAAGGCGTAATTCTGATGGGACCTCCCGGAACGGGGAAGACACTTCTGGGAAAAGCTATTGCCGGGGAGGCAGGCGTTCCCTTTATCTCATTCAGCGGCAGTGAATTTGTTGAAATGTTCGTGGGTGTCGGTGCTTCCCGGGTTAGAGACCTCTTCGAACTTGGAAAACGAAACGCACCCTCCATCATCTTCGTCGACGAAATCGATGCCGTGGGACGACATCGGGGAGCGGGACTGGGGGGGGGACATGACGAACGGGAGCAGACGCTGAACCAGCTCCTGGTTGAAATGGACGGCTTTGAGACCAATGAAGGCGTGATCATCATGGCGGCCACAAACCGTCCCGATGTTCTTGACCCGGCTCTCCTTCGACCGGGACGGTTTGACCGTAGAATCGTTGTCGACCGGCCCGATCTGAAGGGAAGGCATGGAATCCTGAAGGTCCATGTCCGCAAGGTACCGCTTTGTGAAAATGTCGACCTTGAAGTTGTCGCGCGGACCACACCGGGTTTCAGTGGCGCCGATCTGGCCAACCTCGTAAATGAAGCTGCCCTGATTGCGGCCCGAAATAATAAATCCTGCGTAGCAATGGAAGATTTTGAATACGCAAAAGATAAGGTCCTCATGGGAGCGGAACGGAAAAGCCTGATCATTTCAGACAAGGAAAAGAAGTCGACCGCCGTCCACGAAGCCGGGCACGCGCTGGTGGCCGCAATGCTCTCCGAGACCGATCCTCTCCACAAGGTGACGATTATTCCCCGGGGAAGGGCCCTGGGTGTAACGATGCAGCTCCCCATGGATGATCGCTACAATTACACAAAATCCTACCTCCAAGATCAGATCACCATGATGCTCGGAGGGAGAATCGCAGAAGAGGAAATGCTCGAGCAGCTATCCACGGGGGCCGGGAACGATCTGGAACGGGCCACGGAGCTGGCTCGGAAAATGGTATGCGCGTGGGGGATGAGTGATCTTGGTCCGATCACCTTCGGACAGGGGGATGAAAATATTTTCCTCGGGAAAGAACTGATCCGGCACCAGAATTATTCGGAAGACACCGCAAAAAAAATCGATGAGGAAGTTTACAAAATCATCCACAACGCCTACCAGATAGCTACGGATCTAATTCGTACCCATCGCCAGGTCCTCGAAGCCATTTCAACAACCCTCCTCGAAAAAGAAGTGCTCGAGGGAGAACATGTCTATGCGATTATTCACGAAATCACGGGACTCGATCTCAGACGCTCCCCTGCTGATCCATTGAATTAATGGCTCAATCTTACATACTCCGGAACCAGGACGATTACCTCTTTTTTCTCGGGTCGAAACGTCCCGGCCCGACCTGGAATCAGTCATGCAGAATTACTTCTGATTTTAGGGGCTTTTTTGCTCATGGGAGCCTCCAGGCTTTTGCTGATGCTCTCCAATGCGAGGAAAACGGTCCGGAATCCTTAAAGGAGATCGTAGAGAACTATTCCCGACGCCCCAGATCCCCCCATGCCCGGATCATGGGCATTCTGAATGTGACACCTGATTCATTTTCCGATGGCGGTCGCTTTCTGTCTCCTGACCTGGCAATCGAGCATGGGAAACGTCTAATCGACGAAGGGGCGGATATCATCGACATCGGAGGAGAGAGCTCAAGACCGGGAGCGGATCCCGTCGACGAAGAAGAAGAACTCCGGCGGACACAGCCCGTAATCGAAGCCCTGGTGGGTCTCGGCAATATCGAGATCTCCATTGACACAACCAAGCCGGGGGTAGCGCGTCGATCCGTTGAAGCAGGAGCGCGGTGGATCAACGATATTTCCGGATTCGTAAAGGACGAAATGATTGAGGTGGCCGCCAGGGGTTCGACAGGCGTCGTCATCATGCATCGGCAGGGTTCTTCGAAAACCATGCAGATGGCACCCTATTATGATCACCTCTTCTCAGACGTGGCTGAGTTTCTCAGCGCAGGAGCGACCCGTGTCCTGCATGCCGGCATTCCCGCAGACCGAATCTATATCGACCCGGGGATCGGGTTCGGCAAAACCGTTGAACACAATACGCTTCTCATCAGCCACATTGATTTTTTACTGGGACTCGGCTTCCCGATCTGTATCGGAGCGTCCAGGAAATCCTTTTTGAAAGCCGTCGTTCCAGGAGAACCTCAGGAACGGCTCTTTCCCTCGGTGACCGCCCACACCTGTGCAATTCTGGGAGGAGCCAGTCTGATCCGGGTTCACGATGTGAGGCCCCACAGGGAGATGGTACGCACGCTGGAGCTACTGAACCATGCATGAGTTCCTGATCATCGTCCAGCGTCTCTCCGTTATGGATGTCCTGGACATTCTGATCCTTGCCGTACTCGTATATAATCTGTTTCTCTTAATCAAAGGAACCCGGGCCATGCAGATGGTAACGGGCATTCTGGTCCTCCTGGCAGCCTACTACCTTGCCAACCTTCTGGGACTTCGAGCTTTCCGCACATTTCTGGAAGGTGTTCTCTTTTACTTTCCCTTTGCGGTCATTGTTCTCTTTCAAAGCGAACTTCGAAAGGCACTGGCTTCGTTTGCACGAAACCCCTTTTCAGCAAGACGGGGGGCCCGCCAGGAGCTTGCTCAGACCATTACGTCCATTGTAAAAGCGAGCCTTACCCTTGCATCCAAATCGATTGGAGCACTGATCGTCATCGAATGTCGCCATTCCCTGAAGCAATACACTGAAACGGGCGTTCTTCTGCACGCCCATGTCAGTTATGATCTTCTGGTCAACATCTTTACCCCTAACACCCCTCTCCACGACGGAGCCCTGATCATTCGAGACCATACCGCCATTGCGGCTTCCTGCTTTCTTCCACTTACACAGAATCCTTCCCTGACCCAGGAATTCGGATCGCGCCATCGAGCCGCTATCGGAATCACGGAGGAGACCGATGCTCTTGCGATCGTGGTATCAGAAGAGACCGGAGCCATCAGTTTTGCAGTAAATGGTCACCTTCAGAGGCACCTGGATGGCCGAAGCCTTCGAGATCTGGTCACCCGCTACCTGAACGGATCTTCCCCGTCATGAGAATTCTGAAGAACATCTGGCTGAAACTCTTTGCTCTGGTGATCGCATTCTCCCTCTGGTATGTCACGGTACCCCATGAAGCCAGGGACATTGGTGAAGAAAATTTCATTATTCCGATTCGGATCATCAATGTGCCTTCTTCTCTCGTCATCATGGGGGACCTTCCTGACACGATACAGGTCCGGGTGCGTGGAGTTAAGAACTCCATGGACACATTCACCAAGGCGTCAAAAAGCTTCACGATCGATTTAAAGAATGAGAGACCGGGCACACAAACGATCCCCGTGCTCCAGTCCAGACTGGGAATACCTGACGATCTGGAAATTATTTCCATCCAGCCTGTGAATGTTGTGGTCCATCTGGAAAGTCGGCTTCAGAAGCTGATTCCGATCACGGCTCAAATATCCGTGGCTCCCCCGAAAAACACACGCTGGGACGTATCGGTGATTCCAGAAAACGCCCTGGTGGTCGGACCGGAGAGTATCGTCAACTCCCTGAACTCGGTAGCCACGATGGCCATTGAACCTTCGACGGCAGAGGAGACCTATCGAACCGACGTATTGCTGACACCACCCCACTCTCTGGTTCGTATCATTCAGCCTCTCCAGGTGTCTGTCATTATCCGAACGGTTGAAATTCCCTCAAGAAAGAAGAGAAGATAGGACACATGGAACGCCTTTTTGGTACCGATGGTATTCGCGCTCGAGCGGGACTTTATCCTCTCGATCCACGCACGGTATTTGTCCTGGGCCGAAGTATTGGCAGATTTTTTGGACAGGGATCCAATATTTTGATTGGTATGGATACAAGGGAAAGCGGGCCGGATATCGCGGCACAGCTGGCTCTGGGCCTTGATGAAACCGGCTGTGTGGTTCACTTTGGCGGCGTCCTGCCCACTCCCGCCGTCGCCGCTCTGACCGCATCCCACCCCGAGTTGAACGGGGGTGTCGTAATTTCAGCATCCCATAATCCCTATATGGATAATGGCATCAAAGTCTTTCGTGACGATGGAACGAAACTCACCGATGACGAAGAAGATGTGATTGAAGATTTTATCCGTGTTGACACCTCATCGGGTTCCACCCGAACAGTGGATCTGGACCCGGAAGAGAAATTCCAGAAACATTACATCGAACGCCTGCTCCAATCCGTCACACCCTTCCCCGCCACTCGTCCCTTAACGATCGTCGTTGACAGTGCCCACGGGGCTGCAACCCGCGCCGTGAAGGAAGTTTTTTCCCACCTTCCCCTTGACTTAATCCATATCGGCCATACTCCTAACGGGACCAACATTAATCATGGTGTGGGAAGTCAACACCCGGAGCTTTGCCGGAAAATGGTCCTGGAAACCGGCGCGGCCGCAGGGATCTGCCTGGACGGGGATGGGGACCGTCTGATTCTGATCGATGAAATGGGAAACATTTTGACCGGGGACCATCTTCTCTATGCCATCGCCCTCGATCTTTACCGATCCGGACAACTGCCCGGAAACCGTATCGTGGCGACAGTCATGAGCAATGGTGGTCTGATCCGCGCCCTCGACGACCATGGAATCTCTGTAGCCTCCTGCCCCGTCGGAGACCGCTATGTATGGAAGGCCATGATGGAAGAAAACATTTACCTGGGAGGCGAACAATCGGGGCATATCATTAACCGGCACTGGTCCACTTCTGGAGACGGCCTTCTGAACGGACTTCAAGTTCTCCATGCCCTGGCCCAGGAGGGAAAAACCCTTTCCCAGCTGGCTCCGATCCCAATTTTTCCACAGACTTTGAAATCCTTCACCTGCTCCGTAAAACGGGAACTGGAAACGATCCCGGGATACCTCGAGCTCCATGCCCGTCTGATCGGTCACCTGGCTCCCGGCGGCAGAATCCTGGTTCGTTATTCGGGTACCGAACCGAAAGTACGCATCATGGTGGAAGGAGAAGACCCGGAGGGTGTTACTGAAGTTACTGAAGAGTTGGAACAATTTCTGAAAACAAGCCTCTCCTGAGGAGTATCTATGAAATCTGCCCGCAGCACCACGATTCTCTGTCTACGCCATAACGGTACGACCGTCATGGCCAGTGACGGCCAGGTAACGATTGGACAAACCATCGTAAAGCACCAGGCAACAAAAATCAGACGTCTGTGGAATGGGAAGGTCCTTGCCGGCTTTGCCGGGAGTGCGGCGGATGCCCTTGCTCTCCTCTCCCGGTTTGACATCAAGCTTCAGGAATACCATGGCAATTTTGAACGCGCCGTGGTTGAGCTTGCGAAGGATTGGCGAACCGATAAGGTCCTCCGACAGCTCCAGGCCATGATGATCGTGACCGATTCTCAGAAGTCGTTTGTCGTCTCAGGTTCGGGGGATGTAATCCAGCCCGATGACGGCATCCTGGCCATCGGCAGTGGAGGTCCCTATGCCCTGGCAGCAGCCAAAGCCCTGATTTCCCACAGTTCTCTGGATGCCGAAAGCATTGCCCGGGAAGCCATGACGATCGCATCCTCCATCTGTATTTACACAAACAGCCATCTTTCTATCGAGGTTATTTCCAATGGAGCCTGAACACCTGACTCCAAAAGAAATTGTATCGATCCTCGATCAGTATATTATCGGTCAGCGGGACGCAAAGCGTGCCGTGGCCATCGCCCTGCGGAATCGCTGGAGGCGTCAGCAGCTTCCCGAAGAGAGTGCAGAAGAAATCCTGCCAAAAAACATCATTATGATCGGCCCCACGGGCGTTGGGAAGACGGAGATTGCACGACGTCTCGCAAGGATTTCCGACGCACCCTTTATCAAGGTGGAGGCATCCAAGTTTACCGAAGTCGGATACGTAGGAAGGGATGTTGAATCGATCGTACGGGATCTGGTGGATGAGGCCATCAAGATCATCAAGGAACGGGAAATTCGAAATGTCCGGGAGCGAGCAAAGACCGAAGTAGTCCGACAGATGCTTCCCCGACTGGTACCTGGCATGGATGAAGAGTCTTTCAGCCGAATGCTGTGGAATGGGGATTTTGACGATCGGGACATCGAAGTCGAAGTTGAGGAGAAACAGTTTCCAAAGATGGAGATCTTTACTCCCCAGGGGATTCAGGATATGGATCTCCAGGTACAGGATATGTTTTCAGGACTCTTTGGAGGAAAAAAGCGTCGAAAGACCCTTCGAGTGGCGGAAGCACGGAACCTGCTCCTGGAGCAGAAGGAAAATGCTCTGGTTGATATGGGAAGCGTGGCTCAGTCCGCGATTTCTCTTGCCGAACAGTCCGGTATTGTTTTTGTGGATGAAATTGATAAAATCGCCGGCCGCTCCATGGGGCAGGGCCCGGATGTTTCCCGTGAAGGCGTCCAACGGGATCTTCTTCCCATTGTTGAGGGAACCGTCGTTCGAACACGGTACGGAATGGTACGGACTGATCACATTCTCTTTGTGGCAGCGGGGGCCTTTCATGTTGCCCGTCCTTCGGATCTCATCCCTGAGCTTCAGGGGCGATTTCCAATTCGTGTCGAGCTGAAGAGCCTTTCCAAGGAAGATTTCATTCGAATCCTTACCGAGCCAAAGCATGCCCTGATCAAACAGTATAAGGCCCTTCTGGAGACGGAAGGGGTCCAACTGTCTTTCTCAGATTGTGCCATTTCGGCCATTGCGGCACTTTCGGAGCAGGTAAACGATAAAACTGAAAATATTGGCGCAAGAAGGCTCCACACGATTCTGGAGAGGCTGTTAGAGGAAGTTTCTTTCCATGCTCCGGATATGCAGGGAGTTTCAGTCACCATTGATGAGAATTACGTGCATGATCACCTTAAAGACATTGTTCAGGACAGCGACCTTTCTCGCTATATGTTGTAGCGTCTTTCTTTCCTGCGGGAAAGAGGGACCTCCCCGACCGAAGCTCTACGATCTTCCCGCTTCGGTCTCTTTGGATGCACTTCAGGTCGGGCCGGCAATCAGGCTGACCATACCCTTCCCCTCCCGGCGGGTAAGTGGCGCTCCGTTAGAATCGTTCGAGAGCGTCGAGTGTTATGCCCTGCGACTCCCTCTGAAAGACCCCAGGCTCCCCGCAGCCCCGCCCATATCAGCCGTAGTGACGAGCGGGAATCTGGTACTTTCTCTCCCCTATGAATCCTGTCAGTCTTTCCATGTCGAGAACCTGTTGATCATAAAAATCGACCTGTCGTCCTGGCTGGCAGAGAGCGCAATCGGGGGAGTCTTTATCAGCGTGGTGATTCGAGACGATCTGGGAAAGCGGTCGGCTCCCTCAGAAATCAAGGGCATCCTGACCGCGATTCCACCGGATCCTCCATCTACCGTTTCTGCTGAAAGCTCACCCGATGGTGTTCACCTGTTCTGGGACCCCTCTGAATGCAGCGTAATGGGAATCGAAAAACTGGAGCCGACACGGTCGTTTCTCGGTGTAATCCGGGACACAACCGAATTTTTCGATCAACAGGTTCAGAATGGAGAAACCTGTCGTTACGGGATTCATTGCATGGGTGATATCGACGGAGTATGGAGTTCTCCTTCAGAAGTAGCAATTACCTATATCGATCGCTTCCCTCCTCCGCCGGTTGAAGATCTGGTGGTTTCTCCCCTCAGGGGAAGAATGCGGGTCTCCTGGAGTCCCCAAAAAACTGCGGCGGGATACAAAATATATTCTCGATGCGGGCAGGAAGAACCATGGACTCTTGTCAGAGAGACTCAGGATCGATTCGTCGAACTGGATCCGTCCTCCTGTAATATTGCCGTTTCCGCAGTGGATGCAGTTGGAAACGAAAGCCCAAAGGTCACGGGGATATCAGCTAATGAGTGACATCGAAATCACAAAGATGTCCGCGGCAGGAAATGACTTCATTCTTCTGGATACTCAAAAGTATTCTCTCCCTGATCCTCCGGAGAGCTTCATCCGGCGCATCTGCTCCCGACGGTTATCCATCGGTGCCGACGGATTCCTCACACTTGACCGCAGCAAGCTTGCTCATATTAAAGTCACGTACTTCAACAGTGATGGGTCGAGGGCGAATCTCTGCCTCAATGGGACACGCTGTGCGGCAATGTACGCCTTTCGGAATGTTCTGGCGCCCAGAAAGATGAAAATCGAAACTGAAGCCGGGACATTCCGTGCGGAAATTATTCAGGGCGGAGTCCGGGTACAGCTGCCTCCCTCCGCCAGGAAAATAACCCACCTTGATCTGGACCTGGACGGAAAACCCTGGCCCGGATTTCTCGTGGACGTCGGCGTGCCCCACCTTATCCTGCTTGCAGGAGAAGACCTGTCGAGCATCGATTTTGTTCCCCTTGCCCGAATGCTTCGTTACCATCCCCTTCTGGAACCTGAAGGAGCCAATGTCAGCATGGTCCACATTGTGGACGAAAATCTCGTTCGCATACGAACCTATGAACGGGGCATTGAAGATGAGATGCTTTCCTGCAGTTCAGGTTCGTGGGCTGCCGTCCTGGCTCTGCTTCTAAGCGGGTCCCGACTCTGCTCACCGGTTCAGATTCTTCCCCAGTGCCTCATCCCCCTTAACTTTTCATTTGAATGGAGAAAGGGAAACCTTGAATCCATGGAACTATCCGGTGAGGCAAGGTTTATTTTTCAGGCCAGGATCCAGCCGGAAGCATGGTCATGGGGTGCCTGATCTCAGGTCTTGACCTCTTTTCCTTTGCCGGATTGAGAAGCCTGTTCAATTAACCTACCCCGGATATCTTCCAGAAGGCGCCGATTGATGGTAATCAGATCCGCAAGAATTCCTATCAGACCAATCTGGATGCCTACAATAACCAGAACCGCTCCAAGGATCAGGCTCTGGATATGTCCCTGGCCGAACCCGAGGACAAAAAGGTAGAGAAATCTGGCAAAAAGCATCAACCCTGCCGCCACGAAAATGGATGCAGCCAGAACAAAGACGCGAAGAGGTCGATAGAGAGTGAAGATTCGAACCACGGTCATTCCGGCTTTCACAATATAGGAAGCCATGGAGGTGTAAAGTCGGGAGGGCCGAACAGGCGGACGGGTTTCGATGGGGACGCTGGTTGTGCGGATCCCATGGATCCCCGCCTGAATGATTGTCTCCAGGGTGTACGTATAGGATGAGAAAACCATGAGTTTCATGGCGGCTTTCCGGGAATAGGCCCGGAAACCCGTTGCCGCATCGTTCATCCGGATTCCGGAGGCCAGACGGACGACCATACTTCCAATCCGCTGAAAGAGACGTTTGACCGGGGAAAAATGAGGATTGGCCGCCACACCCCTGTCTCCCAGAACCATGTCCGCTGTTCCGGAAAGAATTGGCACGGTGAGAGCGGGGATATCCTCTGCCCGGTACTGTCCGTCGGCGTCAAAATTCACGATGCAGTCCGCACCCCGCTGCAGGGCTTCATCCAGACCGCGCGCAAATGTTCTTGCCAGTCCGGCATGAAATCCCATGGAGATGACCTTCACACCTTCTCCCCTGGCAATTTCCGCCGTAGCATCTGTGGATCCGTCATCGATTACGATCACATCAAGCTCGTCAAACCCATCCACACTGGCAGGCAAGCTTCGGAGCGTCTCTGCAAGTATGCCCTCTTCATTAAATGCGGGGACCATGACGATTAACTTCATGGAGCGGTCTCCATTAGATTTTCCAGTTCTGTAACCTTGTCTGGATATAGAAGGTGGATATCCGTCTGGCAGGACGGATCACGGTTGCGGTCATAAAGTTCAAAGGTTTTTCCCTTCAAATTACGAATCCCGATAAAAGAAGGCGTATAGATTGACTGGATGACGGTATCCTGGCGTCGGGCCGAAGCCGTCCAGAATTCCTGAGCTTCCTTAATGAGAAGAGAAGAGGACAATCCAGAAGATTCCCTGATGTCCACCCGCAGCCAGGTCATGAGCGTGGGCAGGGCGCGACAGACAAGGATATCCTCATCCCCTCCCAGGCTTTCCGGATCGTGTGTCGTAAAGAGAATCATGGGAACGTGAAGCATTTCCGGGTAGAGAGAGGGAAAAATGCCGAATCGCTGATGCTCAAAACGCTGGATTCCCCTCAGACCGATGGCCATAACCTGGGTTTGGGGGAAAAACTCGCCACTCTGAAGCGTGGAAAGAAGTTTTCGAATCGCATGCCCCACCTTACCGGCATGATCCCGGGTACGGTCAATTAAATATTTCTTTCGATCAGCCGGGATAAACTCTTCATCGGGTGGGCAGGAAAACAACGTGGAAGGGGGCTCGGAGAAGGCGACCCAGATAAAAAAGGGTTCTTTGACAGAATTCAGAACCCGAATGGCTTTATCGGCTGTGGCATCCGGAGTCTCTCTATCGACGATCCGGGACCAGGATGTTCTCAATAAAGGTGAAACTAGTATCACGAGAGGCCGGAAGGAGAGTAGAGAGCGGAATGAGTCCATCGAAAAACCGGGCCGATGCACGGCATGAAAACCTTTCAGCACATCCTGAAATTCACTCTGGTACAGCATGGGGACAACTGCCTGTTTATCAAACTTATCGTCAATTTCTTGACTCAGAGAACGATCTTCCCTCACCATCAAAATGGAAGAAAGGGATTTCAAAAGATCAGGCGACTGCGTGAACGCGTTGGGATACTGAAGGGCTTTCATGTTGCCGACGCTTTCGAGTTGAAGCATTTCGGGAGAAATCCCATCCACCGTAATGAGCAGAACACTGCGGTGATTGGTCTGCAGGCGCGGAGGCCAGTGAGGCACATCGAACCAGATCCCAAGTAAGATCAGAATGAACGTGAGATATCGCATCCTGCGGCCGGTCGAGGAAAGTGTGTGGATCTTTCCTCCAAACCCCATAAGTAAGAGAGAGGTTCCCGTACAGAGGATGATCCCGACCCACCGGATCGAGGAAGGCAGCGGTGAAAAGAGAACGGTGATGCCCAGGCTGATCAGTAGGGTGACCAGATGGCGGCTGGTCTCCGGAACATATTCCTTCTCTTCATATGATCCCTGCCCCAGGGCTTTCAAAACCAGAAGAAAGACGAGAATCCCTCCACAGCCCCACATGACCATTGAAAGGTCTAATTCCGGAAAGGAAATTCCTTGTCCCCGGTCTGCAAAAAGTAGTTTAACGTACCCATACAGGAGAACCGAGGCCATGGGCAGACCTCTGTGGATTCTGAAAAAAAAGGCCAGCAGCAGGCGATAAAGAAAAATCGTGATCGAGAGGATCAGGAGGGTTTTTAAAAAGTAAACAAGGGTACTTTCAGCCTGAATCTCACCGGACCGGAAAAATTCGGCCATATTGGCAAGAGCCAGAAGCAAGCTTAACGGGTAGAGGTAGGGAAGATTCCGTTCCACCGGATCAGTGTAGCCCAAGTGTCACCGGGGGGCAACCGGCACGGGATTTTTCCTCACCTCCTTTCATGCCGTCCCTTGCGAATAGACCTGCATTTCTCTTAATGGAGGAGGTCGGAGAAAAACCGGGGAATACACGGTCACAGCATAAAGTATGTGAGAGATGCGGGTTAGGGTACAATGAAGCTGTGGCACGTAATATCGTTCTACCCGGGCCCCATCCCAGGCTGAAACCTCGCCGGCAAAAGGGAAAACGTATGATTCCCGGGACAGCCGTCACCATGGATGATCATCTTTTTGAGATTGTCTCTGCCCGTTCAGAGGAAGGAAATCATATTTACAGTCTTGAACCCTGGCCCGAAGGTCAGGATATGAATCATCACGTTACCTGGACCAAAGAGAAAGAAGAGCTCTTTCGAATGGAATGTCTCTTTTCATCCCGGGATACCCAACCTCCGCATCTGCTGCTTGCATCCCTGGTTTTGATCGGATTCCTTCCGGCGGAAATGCAGCGGAAACTCTCTGAATCGTGGGAATTCGAACCCTCCAGGGCGACCCTGTATTCATCCATCCTGCAATTCTTCCTGTCCCTTCCCTTTTTCGTATATGAAACTCTGCTTCATGTCACGGGTAACTCGATTATGCCTGTCTGGTTATGGCTTACAACAGGTTACCTCGCTCTGGAATCAGGGTTCCGGGCCGGGGGTGCCCTGTTTCTGGATGAACCGACGGGAACCCTCTTCCTCTCCTTCCTGGGATGGAACCGGAATAAGGACTCCAGGGAGGATCTTTACGGAGATCTCGTTTCGGCTCGCGAAAACGAGTTATGGATTACCTCCCATTTTCCAAAGAACCATCTCGAACGGGCCGGGATAATTCGTCTGGAGGATCGCTATTACCGCTTTCTGGAAAAGAAGACTCTCCGTTTTTCCACCATATACCACTTCATCGGAACGATTCGAGATGAAGATGCACCCGAACTCTCTTTAGAAGATGAACGAAAACGGAATCGTGCTGCGGACCGTACCTATGTCCTGTCTCCCCTGTGGGGTTTTCTTCCCTGCGACTGGCAGATTAAATTTGCGTCTCTGGGTCTTTATCGGCCTTTACGCTTTACTCTCTTCTCCATTCTCTGCATTCTCTTCCTCGCCATACCGGCCATGATCCTGGATCTGGCTCAGTGGGCTCTCAAGGGACCTACCGTGACAACACTCATTCGGCTTCCGGTTGCTCTATTTTTTGTTCAGGAAAGTGTGATGCGGATTACCCATCTGATCAAGGATAAAAAACCCTCCGGAAGTCTTCCGGGGTTACTTCTGATTCCCCTGGCAAAACGACTCTTCTCCGGGATCGTTCCATGAGGGCAGCCATTGTCATCGTGGGGTCCGAAATGCTCACCCCATGGAAACAGGATACGAACTCCCTCTACCTGACTGAGGTGTTGAATCAGCATGGAGTCGAGGTGACAACAAAAATTATCCTCGGGGATGAGGAAGATGAACTATCAGCCGCCCTCGCCTTTCTTGCGAAACACAACGAACTGATCCTGTTATCGGGAGGACTGGGGCCGACCAGAGACGATGTAACCCGTGAGGCCACGGCCTGCTTTCTCAAGGTACCGCTGATCCATTTCCCGGAATTGCTGATGGAAATCCAGGCGTTTTTCGCCGCACGCGGAAGAGACTTTCCTGAAATTGCGAAGAAACAAAGCATGATTCCAGAGGGAGCCGAACCACTGCACAACCAGGCGGGAACGGCTCCGGGGTTTGTATATCAGGGAAAAACCTTTTCGATCTGGGCCTTTCCCGGTGTTCCCCAGGAGCTTCGCCACATGGTCCAGGCCTCCCTGATTCCGGCCCTCAAGAAACTGGCCCTGCCCGCGGTTCACACCCTTCACATGGCACTCAGCGGGAAACCTGAATCCGAGTGCGAATTAATTCTGGAACCCTATTACAGGAAGTACGGCAGAGATGGATTTACGATCCTGTCCGGGGGAGGAAAGATTGAATTGATTGTGAAAACAACGGATCCGGACACTCTTCGAGAACGCAAAGAGCTGCTTTCCGAACTCTTCTCCGATGATCTCTATACCGATCGGGGAGAGACGATGGAGGCCGTTGTCATTCGTCTTTTGATTGAACGAAGAGAGACTCTTGCCGTGGCGGAATCCTGCACGGGAGGACTGCTGGCAAAGCGTCTTACGGATGTTCCCGGGGCGTCGGCCGTCTTTATGGGAGGCATGGTGGCCTACGACAACAGCATCAAAATCGAACAACTGTCTATCCCTCCTTCCCTCATTGAGAAACATGGAGCCGTCAGTCAGGCCGTTGCCGAGGAAATGGCCCGTTCGGCAAGAACAACCTTCTCCTCTCATTATGGAATCGGCATCACCGGAATTGCCGGACCCACAGGATACACAGAGGATAAACCCCTGGGAACGGTTCACATTGCCGTAAGCGCCCGGGATCAGACCATCCATCGAAAATTTCGCTTTCCCGGGGATCGGGATCGGGTTCGGACCTTCGCGGTTCAATCCTCACTGGACATGCTGAGGCGGATTCTTACGTGAGGAGCTTTCTGGCTTTTTCCGTAGATTCAAAGACCCGTACCCTCGTAGCCGATCATATCAGCTCAAGAAAAGGTGAATTCCGGGGAATCAGCTGGGTTCCATCCCGGAACCTTCATATCACGGTCAAATTTCTGGGAGAAATCGATGACCTGACCTGTAAATCCGTGGAAAACTGTCTCCAGGAGTCGGCGCCGCTTCTATCTCCCTTTTCCCTTACACCTGAAGGCGGAGGATGTTTTCCCGATCCGGGAAGGGCACGGGTTCTCTTCATCGCGTATTCCCTGGATGAACCGGTGATGAAATGGATTCATCGTCTGCATACGTCCCTTGTATCTCTTGGATTTCCGAAGGAAAACCGGCCCTTCACAGCCCACCTTACCCTTGGAAGGGTCCGCCGGCCGGTTCCGGAGCGACAGATCCATCGGTTCCTCGAGGAGACGGATCAACTTTCTCTTCCGAAGTTTGAAGTTCAAAATATTCTTATGATGGAGAGCAGGCTTGATCCCGGGGGTGCCATCTACTCTGTTCATCGAACTTTTTCCTTAGGAGGCGGCCATGCCTGAAGCCTGGTGGTATGTGCTCGTGGCTTACTTGCTGGGGAGTATTCCCTTCGGGTACCTTCTCACCTTTGTGATTTCGCGGGAAGATATTCGAAGCCACGGAAGCGGAAATATTGGAGCAACCAATGTTTCGCGGAAGCTTGGTCTTGCGGGCGGACTGGCTACGCTTGCGCTCGATGCGGGGAAGGGAGCTCTGGCCGTATGGATCCCGATTCATTTTTCAGGCCATCCCCTTCTGATCGGTGCTTCAGTCTTCGCCGTGGTTGCCGGCCATTGTTATCCGATCTTTCTTGCCTTTAAGGGCGGAAAGGGAGTGGCTACAGCTGCAGGAGCCTTTATTGTCCTTGCTCCCCTTCCGACGCTCCTGGCAGCTCTGGTCCTGGTCATTACCGTGTTAATCAAACGATATGTATCCCTCGGGTCCTGTGTTGGAGCCGCAGTTCTCCCGATTCTCATGGCCCTTCTGAATCCACCCCATCGATGGGTACTCCTCTTCACCGTGCTCACAGCCTGTCTCATCATCTATCGGCACCGGGAGAACATCCAGCGAATCCAGGATGGCACGGAACGCCGTTTTCCTGAAAGGAAGAAACCATGAAGGTTACGATAATCGGTGCCGGGTCCTGGGGAACCGCCATGTCCATCTACATGGCCTCCTGTGGACATGAAATCCATCTATGGGCATATGAAGAAGGCCTGGCAGATACAATTAACCATCACCATGTTAATCCCCTCTACCTGGACGGATTTCCCATCCCGGACAACGTGACCGCAACCGATGACGTAATGGAAGCCCTGAAGCAGGAAGGTGTGATCTTTCTGGCCATTCCATCCCAGTTCATTCGAAGAACGCTAAAGGATGTCGCCTCTTCATATCAGGGCCAGCCCCTCGTCTGCCTGAGCAAGGGTATCGAACAGGGCACCCTGTCTCTTATGTCCGAGGTTTTAACCGATATCCTTGGAACCGGCCTTCCCCTGCTCGCCCTTTCTGGACCGACCTTTGCAAGGGAGGTAGCCGGCGGACTTCCGGCAGCGGCCGTCCTGGCCTCGACAGATCTGCAACTCTGCGGAAAGCTGCAGGAAGCATTCTCTTCGGAAAAATTCAGATTCTACCGATCTGATGATCTTATCGGCGTCGAACTGGCCGGTGCGCTGAAGAATGTGATTGCCCTGGCAGCAGGTGTCGTGGACGGATACAAACTGGGCCTGAATGCGGCAGCGGCTCTCATGACGCGGGGCTTGCATGAGATTACCCGTCTGGGTGTGGAGCTGGGAGGCAGACGGGAAACCTTTGCAGGACTGGCAGGCATGGGAGATTTGATCCTTACCTGCACCGGCCATCTGTCTCGAAATCGTACGGTAGGAGTCCGTCTTGGAAAGGGTGAAACTCTTGAGGACATCCTGGGTTCCATGAACATGGTGGCGGAAGGCGTGGCCACAACAGCATCCACCTTTGAGCTGGCCCGATCGCGCGGTGTAGAGATGCCCCTGACCGAATCGGTGTATGACCTTCTTTACTCGGGGATTCCTCCGGGGGACATTGTGCTGAGGCTGATGACCCGCAACCTGAAGCGGGAGGATGTCCTTTGATTGATCTTCACTGCCATATCCTTCCCGGCGTGGATGACGGAGCGTCATCCTGGAAGGAATCTCTTTCCATGGCTCTTATGGCTGAGGATGACGGAATCGAAGCGATCTTCGCCACCCCCCATGCCAATCCCAGCTACCATAATGTATCGGCCGGGACCGTGGATCAGCTTGTCCAGGAACTCAACACAGCCATTCAGAAGGAAGGGCGAACCATCCAGGTTTACACAGGACATGACGCCCATCTGGTCCCTGAACTCCTGGACCGGCTTCGCAGTGGAGAGATTCACACCCTGAATTCAAGCCGTTATTTTCTGCTGGAACCTCCGGAACATTTCAGGATCTCGGAAATGCAGGAAGCGATCTTTGGATTCATGGCTCACGGGTTTGTTCCCATCATCACCCACCCGGAGCGTGTCGGCGCCTTTCTCCGGAATCCTGAATTTCTTTACCGCCTCGTAGAACAGGGGGCACTGGTCCAGATCACGGCGGGAAGTGTCACCGGATATTTTGGAGAATCGATCCGACACTACTCGGAATCCATCTTGAAAGAGGGACTGGGGCACATTCTGGCCTCCGACGCCCATAGCCCCCGCCACAGGCCGCCAATTCTTTCCCAGGCCTGCAATGTAATTTCTTCCTGGGGGGTTGACGCTCATCCAATGGTTTCCGGGCGTCCCCGGGCGGTTCTTTCCGATGAGGAGATTGATATTCCTTCCCCGGCAAAGCCTTCACGGCCAGGGTTATTTCAGCGACTCTTTAAGCGAATGTAAGAAAAGGGACTACCAGACCCTGCGCCGCTTCGCCTCTTCCGTCAGCTCATCCCTGAAATTGGGGTGTGCAATCTCAATCATCGCCCTGGCACGTTCATGGAGGCTCTTTCCATGAAGATTGGCAATCCCGAATTCGGTCACAAGAAAGTGAATGTCCGCTCGTGTGGTAACGACACCCGCACCGGGCTTCAGCATGGGAACGATCCGGGTCACCGTATCATTTTTCGTGGTTGACGGAAGAGCGATAATCGGTTTACCACCCTTGGCATTCGCGGCACCGCGGATGAAATCGACCTGCCCGCCGAAGCCGCTGTAGATCTTGATTCCCATGGAATCTGAACAGACCTGGCCCGTGATATCCACCTCGACGGCAGAATTGATGGCTGTCATGTTGTCATTCTGGGCAATCACAAACGGATTATTGGTATAACTGACTGGATGCAATTCGATCAGAGGGTTCTGGTGGACAAAATCGTAAAGTTTTCGTGTTCCATAGGTGAATGTGGCAATAATCTTGTTTTTATGCAGCGATTTTTTCCGGTTCGTGATGATCCCCTTATCCACGGCACCGATAAGTCCGTCCGAGACCATCTCTGTGTGGACACCCAGGTCGCGCTTTCCGTCAAGGTACTTTAAAACGGCATCGGGAATACCGCCGATTCCCATCTGAAGCGTTGCCCCGTCTTCGATAAGCGAGGCAACATGGTATCCGATCTTCTGTTCCACCTCCGTGGCGGACCGGGGGTGAAGCTCAAGGATATCTTCGGAAACCTCGACAATCTTGTCAAACCTGGACACATGAACAAAGTTGTCTCCCAGGATGTAAGGCATCTTTTCATTTACCTGCGCAATGACTTTTGTGGCGGCCTCGCAGGCCGAGAGGGAAGCCAGACCCTCAACGCCCAGAGAGACGAACCCGTGATTATCGGGCGGGCTGACGTGAACAATAGCAACATCCAGGGGAATGATGCCCGTGGAGTAGAGCGCAGGAATTTCATACAGAAACACCGGCACATATTCAGAGAGACCTTCCTGAACGGACTTTCGATCTGCAGGCCCGACAAAGAGGGAGAGATGGTGGAAGGGGCTTCCCGGCTCATCTACCTTGAGAATATCCTCCCCTGCAAGGAGAACATGGACCAGTTTGAGGTAGGTAAAATCGTCTTTTCGAGCCGCCAGAGCTCTTTCCATAGCCAGAGGAGTCGCTGCATTGGCCGACATATAGACCGTCTGCTTATCCTTGATAATGGTAACAGCCTCTTCGGCTGAGCAGAGTTTTCGCCGATAGTGGTGCATCCAGGCCGGCTCACGGGTTTCCTCCTTTGCATCTTCCCGCTGAATGACCCGGGAGGGTCGGACCTCGGTTGAGTCCCTTCGCTGCTCGATTTCCCTGGCAGCTCGATCGACCGCATCCTTCAGTTCCTTGGGAGTAAAGGGCTTGGTCAGGTAATGGAAGGCTCCTTCCTGCATAAGGGTCACGGCATCCTTGAGATCAGGATATCCGGTCACCAGGATAACAAGAAGTTTTGGATTGACTTTCAGAGCTTCCTTCATCAGGGTAATTCCGCTCATCTCAGCCATTTTGATGTCTGAGATTAAAATCTGATAATCCCCCTCACCAATTCCTGTGAGCGCCCGCGTAGGCTCCGGACAGGTATCCACCTCATAGTCGGCTCCCAGAATTTTCTTGCAACTGTCGAGGATTGCCTCTTCGTCATCCACGACAAGGACCCTGATTTTAGACTTCAGGTCATTCATGATCTTCCCCCCAAATCAAGTTATCGCTCTATCATACGCCAAATTGTGAAATATGTCACATCTTAGACTAGAATGGCAATTCTCCCAGGGAAGATTCACGGCCTTCCGCAAGGATGGACACAAGGGCCTGCTTGAAGTAGTCGGTATGGTTCCGAACTTCTGCAGGAATACGTTCTTTGAAGAGCTGATAGGATCGATCGATATCCTCTTTTAAGAGTTCATAAATCGTATTATGCTCCCTCCCCTGTTTCACCCTGGCTTCGTTATAGAGTTTAATTTCGGAAATAAGGAGGCGTGCAAAGCGGCGGGCTTCGTCATGCTTGCGGGCATCATCCTCGCTCATTCCCTCAGCTTTGGCCACCATTTCAAATCCAAAACCCACCCGTTCCCGCTTAAATCCTGGAGGCGGTTTGACTTCGGTCGATCCCTTGACGGCAGGTTCCTCCGCCGGCTCTTCTCGGACAGGAGCCGGTGGTGGAGCCGGGGCGGGTGCGGGTGGAGGAGCCGGTTCTTCGACAACCGGAGCGGACCACTCCGTGGTGGGCGGTGTTTCTTCCACCTGCCATGTCTGATCCGCTACTGGAACATGGGGAGGTTCTTCGACTTCGTAGGTGGTCTCTTCCTGGTAGGCAGGCTCCTCGGCAGGATAGTCTTCCGCGGCCGGTTCATCTGGAGGAGCGACCCATGGCTCTTCTGCCGTGGCCGGTTCCTCGGGAGGAGCCGTCCATTCTTCTTCCGCGGGGGTCGGTACCTCCGGTGGAGCCGCCCATTCTTCCGCCGCAGGAGCTGGCTCTTCCGATTCATAGGTAACTTCTTCAACTTCCATCTCTTCCGAAGCGGGAGGCTCAGAGACCTCTTCTGGTTCCGGTGCAGGTCTATGTACGGGAGCAGAAGGTTCCTGCGCGGATGCCTTCGCTGTACCCAGGGTTTTTCGACGGAGCTCTTCGAGCTCCTGCATGGCCTTCACATCCAGCCGTTGTGTCGCTTCGGAGACGGAAGGCTCCGGAACTACTGCCGGAGGGGGTTCCGGAGCTTCCGGTTCAGGGGCCGGCTCTGCTATCTCCTCTGCCTCTTCAACAGCGGCTTCAGCAACCGCTTCCTCGGGCGCGGGAACGGGTTCAGCAGGAGGAACAGCCGTAGGTTTGGATGCACGCTCTTTTTGAAGGGTCAGGTTTTCCGGTGAAGTAAGGGAGGGAGAGGGCACGATTTCCCTCTGACCGAGAAGCAGGATCGCACTGGAGGTAATGAAGGTGAGTATTTCAATCACGTGGGGATGAAGATCGGCATCTCCCGAAAGCGTATCGGCGTAGAGGGCGGCAGCGACCTTGTCCTTGATCACGACGGGAACGATGATGACGGCACTGGGCCTCGGTCCCTCCAGCTGATTTACGACGATATCATCTCCCGAAGGGTTATAGTACAGAGTCTTTCTCTCCTGCTGGATCCTGAAAAACGGGCTTCCTTCTCCCAGAGGAAAGGTCAGGGATTTGATGCGATTGTCATCACCGCCCAGGCGGGTAAATCCGGCTCCCCGCCATCCAACGGCCTGTCCGCCTTTCAGGATAAAAAGTGCAGCACGGGAGGCGTATCGGGTAACGCCGGAAAGCAGGCTGGAAAGGACCTCAACCTGGTTTTGACCGCTGTCGATGTCGATACAGGCCCGTTTCAGAGCTTCAATGTTAAAGTTATCCGCAACTGGTTCTTTTGGCGCGTTCGCCGAAACCAGTTCATTGATTTCAGCAACCAGCTGATCCAGATTAACATCAAGAGTGGGAGGGGGGGGCATCTTGTCCAGCTGTTGTCGAATTGTTGTAAGAACCACCTCGCATTGCCCCGTATATTCATTTACGCCATCTTCCATCTTTTCCTTGAAAACTGCAAGGAGTTTCTTAATGTTTTCCATGGCGTCATTATGCCAGACCAGATGAAATTGTCAACCGGCAGTGGTATGATGTGTAGATATTTTTTCACAGGAGGCCTTGACCATGGCAAACATCACGGTCAGGCTGTTCGATGGACAATCTAAAGAAGTACCAGAAAAGACACCGGCCAGCCAAATCTTTGAACATCCAGAAGATATTATCGCCGTAAAGATTGACGGAAAGCTGTGTGACGCTTACATCCCCCTGGTGCAGGCATGCATGGTGGAACCCGTTACACTGGCAAGTGAGGAAGCCGTTGAATTACTCCGGCATTCCTGTGCACACCTGCTTGCTCACGCAGTTCTTCATCTCTACGGAGATGTGGAGTTCGCCATCGGTCCGACGATCGAAGACGGGTTCTACTATGATTTCGATCTTGATCACACCTTCACGCCCGAGGATTTGTCCGGGATCGAAAAGGAGATGGCCCGGATCGCTTCAGAGAAGATCCCCATCCGACGGATGGACACAACGAAAGAAGGAGCCCGGGAAATCATGGAGAAGCAGAGAGCCAGGTTCAAGCTCGAACTTCTCGATGAAGTGCCGGAAGGCGATCCGATCAGCTTCTATGAACAATCCGACTTCATTGACTGGTGCCGCGGGCCCCATCTTCCCAACACGGGTTTTCTAAAGCATTTCAAGCTTCTCAATGTGGCGGGAGCATACTGGAGAGGCGACGAACGCCGGGAGATGCTTCAAAGAATTTACGGAACCGCCTGGCGTACGAAGGAAGAACTGAAGGAATACCTTCGATTTCTTGAGGAAGCAAAAAAACGGGATCATAAGAAGCTGGGGAAACAGCTCAAACTATGGAGTTTCCACCAGGAAGGCCCCGGTTTTCCCTTCTATCACCCCCATGGAGTTCATCTCTATGACACGGTGGTCAACCACTGCAAAAAGAAACACGACGACCGGGGATACGTTCAGGTCAAGGCTCCGTTGATCCTCTCGGAATCCCTATGGCATCAGTCCGGCCACTGGGACCATTACAAGTCGAACATGTACTTCACCGGAATTGACGAAAATCCCTACGCTGTCAAACCGATGAACTGCCCGGGCCACATCCTGATGTACCGGGAAGATCTCCATTCTTACAGGGAGTTTCCCATTAAGACCCTGGAGTACGGTCAGGTCCACCGCCACGAAAAATCGGGCGTTCTCTCCGGCCTGCTCCGGGTCCGCAGCTTCACGATCGACGATGCCCATATCTTCTGCACCTACGACCAAATCCAGGACTCGATCGTGGACGTCATTGAGCTCCTGACTGAAATTTACCGGGATTTTGGATTCGAAGACTATTTCGTGGGTCTCTCCACCCGCCCCCCCGACTCCATTGGAACAGACGAGATGTGGGAAAAGGCGGAAAATGCCCTCGAAGGCGCCCTGAAGGAGATGAAGATTCCCTTTCAGATCAACAGGGGAGATGGCGCCTTTTACGGCCCGAAGATCGACTTCACCATCCGGGATGCCATCAAACGGGAATGGCAGTGCGGCACCATTCAGCTGGACTTTTCCATGCCCGAACGATTCGATCTTGAATATGTCGCTGAAAACGGATCCCGCCAGAGGCCGGCCATGGTCCATCGCGCCATTCTTGGCTCCGTGGAGCGATTTCTCGCCATTTTAACCGAACACTATGCGGGAAACTTTCCCCTCTGGCTCTCCCCCCGCCAGGTGGCGGTGCTGCCGGTCAGTGAAGAAAAGTTTGGAGGCTACGCCCGCCAGGTCATGGACCGCCTGAAATCTGAAGGATTCAGGGTGGAAGCCGATCTCAGAGACGAGAGCCTGGGGAAGAAGATACGTGAAGCAGCCCAGCTGAAATATAACTATCTCCTGATTGTGGGAGAAAAGGAAGTGGAGGGAGGCGGCGTGGCCGTGCGTCTCCGTTCCGGGGAAGACCGCGGTCTGATGACCCTCGATGACCTGATTGCAAACCTGCACAGGGAACGAAACGAGCGTCTTCCCGGACCGGCCATGTAAGACAGGAAAATGGCAGTTCTGTTATGAAATGGGAATGAAACCAAGGAGGAAACCATGATTGCCGTCGTCAAAGTCAAAGAGGCTCCAGGAAGGGAAGGCACAGAGATTCGAGACGTACCCAAACCGGAACCCGGGAAGGGGGAGGCCCTGATCCGGGTCGCCGCCACGTCGATCTGCGGAACCGATCGGCACATCTACAACTGGGATCCCACCATGGCGAACACCGTCCGACCCCCGCTCACCTACGGCCATGAATTCTGCGGGTACATCGAGGCCTTCGGGCCCGACACCTACCATACCAAGGTCAGGGAAGGCGATTACGTCTCCGCAGAGATGCACGTCGTCTGCGGGTACTGCCACCAGTGCAGGACGGGTCAGGGCCACATCTGTGCGAACACCCGGATCCTGGGCCTCCATGGAAACGGCTGTTTCGCGGAATACGTGACTGTTCCCGTCGAGAACATCGTCACGCTGGACCCCTCTATCCCCTACCACATTGCCTCCTTCCTGGATGCCCTGGGCAACGCGGTCCACACGATCCAGCCCGTCAACGTGGTGGGTAAAGACGTCCTGGTGGCGGGGTACGGGCCCATCGGAGGCATGGCGGTATCCCTGGCTCACTACCTGGGTGCGCGAAAGATCATTGTCACCGACGTCGTTCCCTTTGCCCTGGATCACGCATCCCGCTGGGCGGAGGAGAAGGGTCTCGGCGACCGATTCCTTTCCCTGAATGCCATGGAACTGAGTTACGAAAGGCAGCGCGAAGCCATCCTGGATCTCTGCCCCCACGGGATAGATGTCCTTCTGGAAATGAGCGGAGCCGCCAGTGCGATCAACCTCGGCCTCGAAGTCATGAAAAAGGGCGGAGAAGCCTCTCTGCTGGGAATCCCCGGGAAGGAAGAGATGACCCTCACGCACTATTCCCGTGATGTCATCTTCAAGGGAATTACGCTCCACGCCATCATCGGCCGCAGGATGTACGATACGTGGTTCACGATGATCAAGCTCCTCCACTCCGGGCTCGATGTGGAACACGTTGTCTCCAGGGTCTACGACACCCTGGAAGACTTTCATGAGGGGATGGATCTCTTCAACCGGCACGAAGCCCTGAAGGTCGTCTTTCAGCTGAAGCACTGACCCTTTTAATCAGGAATGATCGAAAACCCGGGCCGGCTTTTGCCGGCCCTCTTTCTTTCTCAACTTCTCTGTCCAAAGAAAAGCGCGGGCGACCGGTAAGATCGCCCGCGCGGGTAAACGTGAAGCGGCTCGGATCAGTAGTGGAAGCGGAAGAAGAGTCCGTACCGCTCAGATTCGAAATCAGCCGCGCTCAGGAAGTCCTCCGAGTAATCGTAGGTTTCGACTTCCAGTGCCGCCGAAATCTGGCTGGACAGTTCCAGCGTGCAGCGGGCAAAGATCCGGTCAAACTCGAGAAGGAGACTTCCATCGTTCTCGAAGGTCGAGTAGCCCGCCCGCAGACCGAAGCGTCCCGAATGAAGATCGACTGATCCTTCCAGGAGCGTCCCCTCGTCGTTGAAGAGCGAAGTGGACAGATCGAAGGTGTAGGGATCCCGGAACGGAATCGTCGATTCCGTCTCGTAGGAGTCCCACGTCAGGTGGAAGGACAGGAAGTCCGATGGCGTGATTCCCAGATCGACGGCATAGTGATCGGTATCGGCTTCATAGCCCACGTCCGTGGACGAATTGTCCGAACTGATCGTCTCCACCGTACCCAGGACTTCAAAGTATTTCAGGAAGGGCATCTGCAGGCGGAAACGCAGACGGTCCCGATCGGTAAAATTGGTCCGCACGATGATGTCGTCCGTGCTCTCCGTCTGCCAGTCCACCATGAACTTCCCCTTGCCCAGATCGGCCGAGGTCCCGAAGAAGTACTTCGAGACTTCCCGGTCAAACTGACCCGACTGGTGTGTCTGCACCACGATCTCGGCCACGTCTTCCGTGAGGTCCAGATCCGTGGACGTGATCGATCCGCCGGCCCAGAACCGGAAGATTCCGACCTTCCCGAAGTTCAGCCGAAGGTCCAGGACGTCGTCGTCCCGTTCCATCGAGTTATTCATCTCCGCCAGGGTCAGAATGTCCCCGGTGTCGATCCCGCCGAAGGTCATCGTGTCCAGATAGAGGCTGGATACCAGCGACCATCCGGTCAGCTCCCGGTGGCGGGAGGTGTAGCCCAGGTCCAGGCTCACCTTTTCTCCCAGGTCCACGGCAAACGAAAGGTCGCCGCGCCAGGAGGGATTGTCCGTGTTCGAAACCACCGTGTCCGTCAGTCCTTCGAAGAAACGGTAGATCCGATAGGAGACCAGGCTCCCCGAAAGCATGTCCGCCAGCACCGTGTCTGACTCGGCGTCGGCCCGGACATAGGAAGCTTTCATCCTTACCCGATCCCCGAGGGGACCGGTGAGGCGGAAGGTCGTAACCGGCGTGTCCACTTCGGTCCTGGATACACGGCTGATGCTGGTTGCCGTCGGATCCACGCCCAGGTAGACGTAATCGTTGTTGCCCGATCCCGCGCCAGCCGCCAGTTCGGCGTGCTCCGTTCCTTCGAAGCTCCGCCACCCCTGGATCAGCGTTCCGGCAAACTTGCCTAACGCAAAGTTGACGCCCACGTAGTATTCCTCTTCCGTCTCTTCCAGATCGGAACGCAGGCGGAATTCGTCCTGACCCTCGTAAAAGGTCGTCTGACGCGGTCCGTCATACTGGTTCCGGATGTATCCGAAGATCGGAGAGAATTTCTTCCCCGGCATCAGCTCCACTTCGAAGCTGATCGTCTCCCGGTCCCGTTCCCAGGTGTGCTGACCCGGAACAATTCCATTTTCCAGGAAGGGGTTCGCATACGCGGGAAGGGCGCTGAAGGATTCAAACCGATTGAAATTCAGGTGCAGACGGTAGGTGTCGCCCAGCCCCGTGTCGAGGCGCAGGTGGCCGTAAGGGTTTCCCCCGAAGCCCGATGCGTCGATCGTCAGGCGGTCGAAGAGCTTCGTGCCTTCCGGGTTCAACACCCGAAGGCTGAAGTCCCGGATCACAAAACCGTCATCCTGGTTGAGTTGTGTACGGTACATGTCCTCGTTACCCGTAACGTCCACCACCTGGTACCCGATCTCCAGGTCCATCGTGGTTGACTGGCCAAAGGCCTGAGGCGATACGAGCACGGCCAGGACTAAAACCAAACATCCAATCATGTGGCGCTTGTGCATGGATCTCCTCCTATCTGAACAGCGTGGGCGAGGTGTTCGACCCATGGATGGCCACGTGACACACGGTGCAATTCCGGTACCGCGGATTGCTCAGCTCGTGAATCGAAGGCGGCATGGAGCCCAGCGTCCCGGCCGTGATGGGGCTGTGACATTCCAGGCACAGCTGGTCCACCCGCGATCGGGTCAGAGCCATCGGGCTGGTCGACCCGTGAGCTTCGTGACAGCTCATACAGTCGCCCGCCGTGTCGCCTACGTGGGGATACGTGAAGGGACCCCGCTTCTCGGCGTGGCACGTAACGCAGGGTCCCTGACCCGATCGGTCCAGAACCAGACTCTTCGCGCCTGCGCCGGTGTGGGGGTTATGACAGGATACACAGTTCATCACATCGCCTTCCAGACGGTGCCCGTAAGGCTTCCGGAACGACGAGGCTTCGGCGATGTGACAGGTGGAGCACAGCTTGTCCGCGCACATGCCCAGAAGGCTCGTGCTCTCGGCGGCCGCTCCATGAATCGAGTGACAGTCCATGCAGAAAATCTCAGCTTCCGCGTGGACGCTCGTCACTCCCGTAGCGTTCAGCATGTTGGTGTCGTGACAGGTCAGACAGGCCGACTGGCCGTCCTTGCCTGCGGGTATCGAAATGAGGGAGGGATCCCCCTCCTCCATGTGTGCGGTGCCGTCGCCGTGACAGTCCTGGCAACCCGGCGTTCCGCGAAGCGTCAGCCCGTGCACGGTCTTGGCGAGTGCCCCGGCGAGATCTTCATGGCAGGCCATACAGGCCTCATCATCTCCTCCGTCTCCCGCCCAGGCAAACCCGACCGCAACCAGCACGAGAAGCGCTGCAACGCTGATACAGCGGATCAGATCTTTCATCTCTACCTACCTTTCTTCATTCGCGGAATCTCCATGCCTCCCCCAACAAAAAACAGGCGGATCCCCGACCTCTCTAAAACAGGTCGGGGTCCGCACAATGCATTCGTTCGGTTCGGCACACAATCCCACGGGTGAATTCGCGTTTCGCGATGGCCTGGGCTAGCGTGCGTGGACTTTTTCGACCGCGTGGTCGCGATCTTCACCGTGACAGGCGGCGCAGGCTTCTCCAAAGGGAGCCGTGTTCACATAGGCGTGGGACGCGGCATCCACAGAACTGTGGCAGGAGAGACAGGCGGCTGCGGCCGGCTGCATCGGGGTGTAGTAGTCACGGGGCGTCGGCGTGGGAAGCACACCCTCGGGCAGAGGCACGTTGTACGTGCCGTCCTCGTGGCAGGCTTCACAGTACCGGCGGTCGCCGGGGTATCCAACGTGGTTGTAGTTGTTTTCACTGCCGCCGTGACCGTAGATCGTGAAGTCGTTTTCCAGCTCGAGGCCGGTGTGGATCCGGTGGATCATCCACTTGAAGTGGACCGATTCCACGGGAAGCTCTTCTTCCGGTCGAACCGACTCGTCACTCTCGTTCGGGTTATGGCAGATCACGCACTCTTCGATGGCGAAGCGCTGGCCGCCGTGAAGGGCGAGCTGATCGTGGCAGACGTTGCACTTGTCAAGGCTGACCACCTCGCGGCGGGCTTTCACCGCGCGGGACGCGCCCACTTCCACGTTATAGATCGGGTTAAAGGCGCATTCGCGCACCTGGTAGCCGTCCTCCGTGCCATTGTCGATCACGACGAAGCGATAGACATCGGCGGAGAAGGTCCACGTGCCGGCCGCATCTTCGGGAAGCGCGGTGGTGAGGGTGTACATGTACGTATCGCCGCTCATCGTGGCGCCGCTCACGGACTCACGATAGTACTCGGCGTAGTCTACCGTCGGGCCACCCCAGAGGAGGCTGAAACGGTTGAGATCCGCCGGATCAATCAGGGTACCGGCATTGTCGGTGACTCGGAATGTTACCGTCGGAAATCCGCCGGGAACCGCGCCGGTCACGTCCACGATCTCCATGTTCAGCCCTTCCAGCTGGGAGGACTTCACTTCGATCGTGTGTGCGCCCACCACCGAAATATCAAACTCGTGGTCGCCCTGCGGCACGTGGCAGGAGGCGCAGTCGTCGTCGTTAAACTGGGGCAGCGGATGGTTTTCGCCGGTCTCCCAGTTGATGTCGTCGTGGCAGGAGGCACAGGCCGCGCGGTTCGGGCGGGTCATCCAGATGTCACCCTCCGGCGAATCGGGCTTGTGGCAGGCCTGGCAGTTGCGAATGTCCATCGGAAGCACGACTTCGGAGTAATCATGGACCGACTGGTTATGGCCGATGATCTGGTAGGGAGTTCCGGCTTCGACGGAAGGCAGGTTAGCGCCCATGTGGATCTTGTGGATCATGACCTTCATGTCCACCGTGTTCCCCGTGTCGGGGTCCGACGTCTGCGGCTGGTGGCACTGAACGCAGTTTTTGATGTTTTTGCGGGAGCCGCCATGGAGACCCAGGTCGTGGTGGCACGCATTGCAGGTCGCGTTGGCGACGGCGTTCCAGGTCTCGGTCACCGGCTGACCGTCGGGACGGAAGTCGTATTCGATATTCGAATAGTACTGTTTACCGATGATATCGGTAAGGTTGCGGCCGCCGTAAATGGCGATGGTGTGCGTCTTCGTGGCGTCATAGCCTGAGGGCAGTGCCGTCTTGAAGGTGTACGTGGCGCGGCCCATCTCCAGATCGGTCCAGGTGCCGCCACTGTCCGTACCGGCCTGTGTGGCGGTGACACCGGTAATGGGACTCGTGGCGGATCGGGTCGTGTAGGCCGTGTACTGGCGGGCCTGCGCGTCGTACCAGGTCAGGATGAAGCTGGCACTGCAGGTACCGGGGGTTATGTTTCCGGCGCGATCCAGCGGCTGACCCTTGTCGTCCTTGAAGGCCAGTGTCACGACGACCTTGTTGTCGGCGTTGATCGTGACATTCTCGACGATAATGTTGTACCCCGGCCGGATGTAGCCGATTTCCTCATCCGACATGTAGTACTCGACCTGTGTCTTGTTGTAAATCTGGCTCTCCAGAGGAGCCGCGGTGTGGGTCGTCAGGGGGACGACCACGGCAAGTGCCGTAGAGACAAGCATTAAACCCAACTTCAGTGAGAACGAATGCATCTCCTACCCTCCATAAATAGAATTTGTACAGCAATGCCAATGGATACATAATCGGCATTCAATGTGACTTGCTCACATATTCACATTAGTCACATTGTCATATAGCATACAATGACACTAAAACAAAGTCAAATCATTCAAAATGAGCCATTTACGTAAAATGAAAGTCGTTCTCAAAACCCCGGCAACCTGCTCAAAACTCATGGGATGCGAAAAGCACAAATCATCACAACCGGTCACAAGATGCGGGAAATCATGTAGGGTTTTATCATTCGGGGAGAAAATCTCGGCGTGCGGGGGACGTCATTCCATGAAACAGCGAAATAAAACGCGTGTTACAGATCTGCTTCACTCAGAGAGCTTCGGCGTGACAGGTCCGCTACGCTCACAGAGCTTCGGCGGGACAGGCTTGATCCGATCCTGCGCTCCCGAGATGTCTGCGTAACATCTCGGTTGAGCAAAGGATGGCCGAACGCAGCGAGGCCAGCATACCCCAGATAGCCTAACCTGGAGGACAAGGACCCTGAACTGTCTAGATGTGGGTAGAGTTGAGGGAGTGGTTTACCGGAGAAGTTAAGAAAGCGCGCCCGAGAGGATCCGCCTTCGCTCTGGGAGATACAGCGTGACACGTCCGTGACGCTCATAGAGCTTCGGCGGGACAGGCTTGATCCGATCCTGCGCTCCCGAGATGTACGCGAAGCATCTCGGTCGAGCAAAGGATGGCCGAACGCAGCGAGGCCAGCATACCCGAACCCGCATTTCTCATATTCACTACGTGGCGAGGTGGTAAAGATGCCTGGAAATACAAGGAAAACGATGGAAAAATACCGGAGGCGTAGACGGAGCCTACGTCGAGGATTTTTGACTGAGTTTGACGCAGCAGTTACGGGCATATTTGCCGCCGCAGCAGGAGGGAGTGTGAGAAATACGGGTTATATAACTTACCCCGGAGGACAAGGACCCTGAACTGTCACAGTGCGGGTAGAGTTGAGGGAGTGGTTTGCCGGGGAAGTAAAGAAAGCGCGCCCGAGAGGATCCGCCTTCGCTCTGGGAGATACAGCGTGACACGTCCGTGACGCTCATAGAGCTTCGGCGGGACAGGCTTGATCCGATCCTGCGCTCCCGAGATGTACGCGAAGCATCTCGGTCGAGCAAAGGATGGCCGAACGCAGCGAGGCCAGCATACCCCACATAGCCTACCCCGGAGGACAAGGACCCTGAACTGTCCAGATGTGGGTAGAGTTGAGTGAGTGGTTTACCTGGGAAGTACAGAGTGCGCGCCCGAGAGGACTTGAACCGACGCATACCCGCGTAAACCTACCCCGAAGGACAAGGTTCCTAAACTGTCACAGTGTGGGGAAAGTTGAGGGAGTGGTTTACTTGGGAAGTAAAGAAAGCGCGCCCGAGAGGACTTGAACCGCCGCATACCCTAGATAACCTACCCCGGAGGACAAGGACCCTGAACTGTCCAGATGTGGGTAGAGTTGAGGGAGTGGTTTACCTGGGAAGTACAGAGTGCGCGCCCGAGAGGACTTGAACCGACGCATACCCGCGTAAACCTACCCCGAAGGACAAGGTTCCTAAACTGTCACAGTGCGGGTAGAGTTGAGTGAGTGGTTTACTTGGGCTCACGTTTGACAGTTCATTGGGGGTGACACCCCGAAAGTGCAATAACCACGG
>DAOSWS010000028.1 GCA_035593605.1 Thermoanaerobaculia bacterium
GAACTCTGTAAGGTTATTGTTTTTCAGTGATATAAGTATATACTGCTAGGCACCGCAGCCTTGAGTGACAGTTGTTATGCTCAGGCAAGTGTAATAAACTGAGAATGTTACCGGTAAAGTGGAAATATGGTGGAGCTGAGGGGAGTCGAACCCCTGGCCTCTAGAGTGCGATTCTAGCGCTCTCCCATCTGAGCTACAGCCCCAAAGAGAAGTTATTATACCACGATTGGTAGATGCGAGATTCCCTGGTGCAGAAGGGACAAAGTTCAAATTAGTTTAGGATCTGTTTACGAAAATATAATGAGTGATCCCTTACCTATGAATCTTCTCTACTGCCTTGCTCTCCTCTGTTAATCCTTCAACCTGGAAAGAAGCTTCATCATCTGGGTCGCATGGTGCTGGATGATGCTGGCTTCTTTTCCCGTGGCGGCACTCTTTCTCTTCAAGATCTCCATTACCTTCATCAGTTCTGTTTTAGTGGGAGCGTTGAAATTTTCCTCCGCTTCTTTAAAGGCAGACTTGATGATCATGGTCATACTGCAGCGTATATCTTCATCCGAGGTGGTTCGATGCAGGCTTCCACTGCAAGCATCAGGCATTCTTTCTGAGCAGATAGAAAACATTCTACAAGTTCATTTCGGACTCTTTCCGGAGTGAGATCTGTTCCCTCTGGTATTTCATGGTAGTACCATTTTTCTGACATCAATTCCCCCTTCCAGTGTTCTATATAACCACTGAAAAATTGAATGTCAAGAAATAACATATTGCTAATAGGGTATTTATGGTAAATATTGCAATATTGATACATGGCGGCTACTACTGGATTCAATCTTTTCAACATCCTTGTAAGATGATTTGAGCCTTTCCCTTCATGCTACACTACCTCGGTGACACGACTGGCTCCCCGGATGCTTCTTTTCATTGTCTTTGTTTCGGGAGGATTGGGTATCCTTTACGAGACCATCTGGTTCCGGGATCTTTCCCTGGTCGTGGGCAGTGCATCCCTTTCACTGACGATTATTTTGTCCAGTTTCATGCTTGGCCTGGGTCTGGGATCTCTCATCCTGGGTCGATGGGCCGACAGGGTCCGTCCACTCCGTCTCTACCAGCTTCTGGAAATGGGAATTGGCCTCTTTGCGCTGGCTTCCATGTTTATGACCGTCTTCCTGCCCGGAATTACAGGATGGATGACCCGGGATCTGGAACCTTCTGACAGTGATACGGTTCTGAGGTTCATCCTTCCCTTTCTCTTTGTTTTGATCCCCGCCGGCTTCATGGGGGGGACTCTCCCGGTGGCCGCTCGATATCTGATCAACCAGGGGTTTTCCAAGACACGTGGTGTGGCTGCATTTTACTGGATCAATACGTGTGGAGCCGCGGGCATGGCTCTCGCTCTTCCTCTCTGGATCCTTCCTCATGTTTCGACACCCCGCCTTCTCTTTCTTGGCGGGATTACCAATCTCTTACTTGCGGCTTTTGCCTTTCTCCTTCCTGCTGATCTACCAGGCAGCGAGAAGGAAGTTTCAACTCAGAAAGGGGATGTCATGCCCTTTTCTGCAATGGCGGCCTTTTTTCTTTCAGGCCTGACCGTTCTCGCACTCGAAACGCTCTGGAACCGCCATTTCGTTCTCATCTTTGGAGGGTCGACCTATACCTTCTCGTTCATCCTTTTTGTCTTTCTTCTGGGTACCCTGGGGGGAGCATGGTCGTATCCCCGTTTGCTTAAAAAGAGAAATCCGCTGAGTTTGTATACGGCTGGAATTTTTGCCGGAGGGATTTTTCTTGCCATGGCTCTTTTCGCTATGTCTCGCATGGGTGAGATCCAGCTGCTTGTCCTTTCGGGTCTGGGAATTTCCTTTGTCGGATACAACCTTACAACATTGCTTGTCATGATACTCTTTGTCTTTCCTCCGGCCTGTTGTTTCGGGATTGCTTTTCCCGCGGCGCTGGACGGTCTTTCACAGATTCGGCAGGATCTTGCCGGCCAGCTTGGAAAGATCTACGCCGCCAATGCGATCGGTACAGCTCTGGGCCCGGTTATCCTCACATTTTTCATTCTGCCTCACGTTGGATTTCAACGCTCCTACCTTGCGATTATCATTCTCCTCTTTGTCAGTGCAGGACTTGTAGCCTTTACCGTGGGCTCGCTCCGCTGGCTTCTGGCTGCGGCAGGAAGCATCCCGGTGATCATTCTCCTGGCTGTCCTTTTACCCCGATGGGATGCCCGGTCCTTTCTCCTCGAAACCTTCCGTCACCCTGAAGATCGCATTCAGGCCTTTCAGGGCTCGCACTGGGATTCTTTTGTCCATCGGATGGGAATTCTGGAGGAACGCACCGACACCGAAGCCCATGTGGCCGTAACTTCCCAGCCCGATGGTACCCATGCCCTTTTTATCAACGGAAAGGTGGACGCCAGCGACCATATGGACAGTCTCACGCAGGGACTGCTGGGCCATTTGCCCTTTTTTACCGCACGTGACGTTCCCGAAAATGTATTTATCATTGGTCTGGGAAGCGGAATGACCACCCATGCGGTCCTGACCCACCCGGTTCTGCGGGTGGAGACAGCGGAAATTTCTCCCGCCGTCATTGAACTTGCTGAAAAACACTTTATTCACATTAATCGAAACTGCTTCAGGGATTCCCGGTCCATCATTCTTCAGGATGATGGACGCCACGCCCTGACACGGCATCCTTCTGACCTGGATCTGATCATTTCAGAACCAAGTAACCCCTGGCTGGCCGGAATTGCGAATCTCTACACGGAAGAGTTCTTTACTCTTGCACGTTCCCGGATGAGGCCGGGAGGGATCTTCTGCCAGTGGCTCCAGTATTACGATCTCTCCGCCGACCATGTTCTTGGAATCCTGTCGACCATGCAGAAGGTTTTTCCGGAATTGGCGGTCTTTTTCCTTCCTGAAGTCGGCGATTTTATTATTCTCGCCTCTGCGGACCCATTTCAGATGGATGTCGACGCGATGGATTCCTTCCCCGTTAGCGCTGTCTTTGATCTGGAGCGCATGAAGATTTTGACAGAATCATCCATTCTGGGCCGGTTTTTTTACAGTCAGGATATTTTCCGGGATTATCAGTCTCCCCTCCCCATTCATTCGGACCTGAATCCCTGGCTTGAATGGCAGGCTCCCGCTGCCATGTATTCCAGGAATAAAAATAAAAGTCTTGAGCGGCTTCTTACCCTTGGACCGGAAAGTGCTATTGAAGTGGCCATGAATTTCGACGACAGCGGGACGGAATGGGCCCTTCCGGATCTGGGGCTGACATTTACTTCAGACCGTGTGAATGTGTCTCCGAAGGTGTCTCTTGTTTCCATGACCGTATCCACCGAGGTCGCCGCGCAAAACCTGAAGCGTCTTGTGCTCTTCAAGGTTTCTCTGGAAAATCTTTCCGTGTGGTCCGAGGTCGAATCCCGAGTCCCCGGTCCCTCCGCCTATCCCTGGCTGGCCTCTCAAATCCTTCCGGGACACCAGACTATTGAAAAGATTAAAGAATACGGCGATCAAGCGGTCTATATCGGATATCGACCCGGCGATCAAACGGCCATAGTCGTGTGGTCCTGCCGAAAAACCCGGCTCACCTGTGCCGCAGTAGAAACCGGAATGCCAGATGAAGTCGACTGGATAAAGTGGATCGATCATCTCGGAGTATCTTGCGAGTAAATTCATCAGGATAATTCTTCATCCCGGCATTGCCAGATTGCGTATATCCCGTGGTATAATTCAGGGAAGACGATGAGGTTTTCCGATTAATCCGTTCACGGTAATTCCGGGAATGGGGTGCTCTTTCGCAAGAACCCAAGGAGAAAGTCATGAGAGATCCACGAAAATCCTTTATTCATCGATTCTTTTCAGCCAGGACACTGCAGATCCCCATCCTGACCCTCTGCATGCTCTCATCAGGCTCAGTCGGGGTATGCGCCTCTCAGGACGACCAAGAGGGATCAGAGAATACGAAGTTGAGAACCAGAACCGCTCTGGGGCAACCCCTGATCCAGCCGGCTCCCCATTCTGCACTGAATCCCTCCACAAACTCCCAGGATGGCCCCGGCACACGGGCGGACCAGGCCTTCTGTTTTTACCAGATCGATCCTCTCACCGGTGGTTGTGATGATGATATCTACCACGATGAGGGAGAAGTTCTGGTCTACGATGTGGCCTTTATCAACAACGATTCGATCAGCACCGGTGAATTCTACGCCGATATCCAGGTGAAATCCGGTTCTGACCCCAACGGATATGTTTCGATTCTTACCTCGACGGCTACCTTTCCCGACACTGCTCCTGGAAACATCGTTTATGCCGTCGAACCCTTTATCGTGCAATATTCCGGTCCCAAAGCTTCCACGGGAGGAGACCTTATTCAGCTGGAAGTCGTAAATGTACGGGGTGCGGGGTGGACCTCCGCATGCGGGGTCGGCGACGTGGTGACCCTCGCAAACCTGGATGTCAGAGGAACGCCTGCAGAGGTTGCACGCTACAGCTTCGATACATCGGGAGACCTGGAAGG
Source organism: Thermoanaerobaculia bacterium (assembly GCA_035593605.1). NCBI lineage: Bacteria > Pseudomonadati > Acidobacteriota > Thermoanaerobaculia > Thermoanaerobaculia bacterium. The sequence continues at coordinate 4,525 of DAOSWS010000028.1, forward strand.
ATGGTCCAGTGTCCATGCCCATGGTTCCACCTCTCCCGAATGTTCGGGAACGTACGAAAATGGAGAATGGGTACAAAGTGATGCACGTTATATTAACAATGCACTCCTGGGACACACATGCACATTACCCAATTGTGGGAGTACCTTTATTAGCCACAGTGATTCTATTAATTTTCCTGGACCCGATTATTTTAACTATTCCGATGAAGGACTCCTTTCTCCTTCTCTGGATTTCTCCGCAGATCTAGTCACCCAGATCGGTTTCTACTGGTGGGCCTATACGGAAGTTGATTTTGACGGATTCATCGTGGAAGGATCCAGGGATGACGGTTCCACCTGGGAGCAGATGGCTCTTACACCAGATTATTCAGGTGTGGTGGTCTACTCGGGTGATCCATGCGCGTACTATGCTCCTTTTCCCAACTATGGAAATAATGGTCCAACGCCAATCCTCTTTGGTGACGGTGCGAGTACAGTCATTACTGGCGACACCTTCACGCAGGAGTACATCGCCGATTTTTCCACCTATCTGAAAGAATCCACAGTACGGATCCGATTCCGGAACAGTGCCGACTCTTCGAACTTCTACATGGACTATTATGGGTACTATCCAGAAGGGATTTACGTGGATGAAGTTCGGCTCCTTACCACGGTCCAGTCGGAACCCGATTCCTGTTCTCCGTCTCCCGATCTGCAGTTTGCCGGAGCTTCACTCTTTGATGACTCCACCTATTGCGGAGATAATGCGATCCTGGATCCCGGTGATACGGGGCCCCTGTATCTCTACCTGGAAAATATCGGAAACGATGTTGCCGAAAATGTTACAGCCACCCTTGCCTGCCCCACGTGCCCTTCAGGCGTGACGATATGCGATGATACCGCTACCTATGGAATGATTCCCTTTGGTTCGACTCTCCTCTATGCACCTTCGTCGGACACCTTTTCCATTGCGATCGAAGATACGGTCGCCTGCAACAACGCTTCCGTCCCCATGGTCCCCACGGCTCTGGATTTTGAGCTCACCCTTCAGGGTGATTCCTACGGCCCTGTGACGAAGTATGCAACCGTTACCCTTGGGGGACCGGTCGAATCCCTTCGGTACGAGGATCACTTTGCCCAGGCTCCCGACGGTACTCTTTCCACCGGCCGTGTGAACTTCTCCACGCCAGGCTGGACGGAAATTTATCCATTGTATGTCGGGAAGGCAGCCAGCGCGGATAGCGATGGAATTGGAACCAGTGCCCAGGTAGAAGGACAGAGTGGGGGGAATGGTTTCTACCGAATCTTTTCAACGGTGGGGGCTGATTACGGTCTCACCGTTTCGTGGGACTGGAACATTGACAATGTCCGAATGGCCAAGTACGTTGTTGCTCAGTACACGACGAACGGCTCCACATGGAATACGATCCGCCAGGAAAACGGATATAGTGACGTTGGACCGGGATGGACCTCATATTCTGTGGATCTGGTTTCAGAATTCGGTGCAGCAGTTCTCGATAACAGTAATTTTGGCATCCGTTTTTACTCCGACACGATTACACCTGGATATTCCTATTACGTCGACAATATTCAGATCGTAGGCACCACGCATACCTGTTCCTCCAGCCCCTGCAACGGCGGTTGTCCGGACGGGTGCGATGAACCCACCGGACTGGCCATGACAACGGTGGAGGATATCTCCGAGTGCGACGATACCGGTGTCACGATCCAGTGGACTTTACCCTCAGCCTGGGGGGACGGTCAGGCGGGGGGTCGGGAAGTGATGGTATACCGGTATGACGATTCTTCCTGCTCCGTCAACGAGACTGCCGTGACCTGTGATGAAGGTGCACTGGATGATTCCTCCACGGAATGCACAGATAACACTTCTCCCAACAATACCGACTACTACTACAAGATAGAAACGACAAACAGGTGCGGAAAGTTAAGTTCCGACTGTTACACCACGTCTGCCCGGGATAACTATGCCACCGAACCCGACTGGACCGGGATTTCCGATGTCCAGGATCTGGATGACTGCGTCGGGGATGGGGTCCGGATTACCTGGGCCACGCCATCCGCCTGGAATGACGGAGGTTTCGGCAGCAGTACCCGACACTTCGAACTCTTCCGCTACTCGAACAGCGGCTGTACCACCGGAGAAACCCTGATTGACAATGCCATCGGTTCAGCAACGACCTACTATGACTACGATGCTCCCGACAATACCCAGTATTTCTACAAGGTCCGGGCTGTGAACCAGTGCGACAAGGTGACGGAGTCCTGCTCAACAGGAGTGACCGATTACCAGTCGGTGACGCCGGATGTGCAGAATGTCCAGGTCGCTGATGACGATAACTGCGTGGGTGACGGTGTGACCATCTCATGGGACTCGGTGGCCGATTGGGGTGATCACGACCTGGGAGGGGGATCGCGGCACTTCGATGTTTATCGTTATACGGATGCGGCCTGCGCCGGGGATTCAACGCACCTGACCCCTTCGGGTCTGGCTGCCGCTTCCACATCCTATCAGGACAATCCTACGGACAACACGGCCGTCTATTACAAGCTGGTGGCTACGAACCGATGCGGAACAACCTTCGAAACCTGCCTCTCCGCCGTGACGGACTGGGCTTCCTCCAATCCCACGGGGATGACGGCCAGCGCCGTAGATACCGATGATTGCGACGGGAATGGCGTGACGATTTCCTGGACGGCGCCATCCTGGAACGACAACGATCTGGGAACAGTGACCACACGTCACTTCGACATCTACCGCTACACGGACAGTAACTGCTCGGCGGACGAAGTCTCTGTGGTTTCCGATCTGGGAGCAGGAGAGACTTCGTATACGCTCCACAACCCGCCGGATAACCAGGTTTTCTATTACAAGGTCGTAGCCACGAATAAATGCGGAGACACCCAGTCAGCCTGTACGTCTGGAACCAACGATAAGGCTTCGACCGCACCAACCTGGGCGGGTGTATCCCTGGTGGAAGATGACGATGATTGCATCGGGGACGGGATCACGATCACCTGGCCGGCACCCTCCGACTGGGGGGACAACGATGTCAGCACCTCCACCCGACACTTTGAAATCTATCGTTATACGGACGCAAGCTGCACTCAGAACCAGGTGGTAATCAATGCGAATGTCGCGTCGAACGGAACCAGCCTGCAGTACGACCCGGCAGACAACCAGGCCTATTACTACCAGGTTGTCGCTGTCAACGGCTGTGACGATTCGACACCTTCCTGCTATGGCAGTGCCGTCACCGATTATGCTTCCTCTGCTCCTGCGTGGGCTGGTGTGACAACCGTATTCGACACCGATGACTGTGCCGGGGACGGGGTTACGGTTCAGTGGGCCACTCCCTCCAACTGGAACGACAATGGATTGGGTGGCGGCTCCCGTCACTTTGACATCTATAGGTACACTTCCGCGGCATGCGGAGGGACGGAAGTTGAAGTAATCACGGGGCTTGCGGAAGGTACAACTTCCTATGCCCTGCATGACCCCCCCGATAATTCTCCCTTTTACTACAAGGTTGTGGCTACCAACGCCTGCGGTGACAGCCTTTCGTCCTGCTATGCTAATCCTGTGACCGACTACATTGCCACGAATCCATCCGGGTTGCAGGTGAATGTATCCGAGGATGATGCCTGCAACGACACGGGGATATCCATAAGCTGGTCTCTCACTGACTGGGGAGACAATAATGTGGGTTTCGGAAATCGAACGTTTGATATTTACCGGTATACGGATGCAGGATGCTCCGCCAATGAGACCCCGGTAGTCACGGGACTTCCGGGAACACAGTTCAGCTACGCGTATGATCCTCCCAACAACCAGGTATTTCACTACAAGGTTGTGGCAACCAATAAGTGTGTATTGACCCAGCAGGCTTGCTCCAGTGGAATCACGGACTATCAGACTGCGGATCCGACATGGACCGGTGTTTCGGAGATTGTAGACCTTGATGACTGCATTGGAAACGGCATAGGAATTACCTGGAGTACTCCGTCCGATTGGGGAGACAACGATCAAGGTGGTGGTACACGCCACTTTGAAATCTATGGCTACACCAACTCAGGATGCAGCGCGGGTCAATTCACCGTGAACGCAAATGTTGCCGATACCGAAACGTATCTCGCCTATAATGCAACGGATAATACAGCTTATTACTACAAAGTGGTAGCTGTAAATGCATGCGGGAGCAGTGTGGAAAGCTGTCATGGAACCGCCGTAACAGATTATGCATCTTCGACCCCGACATGGGCTGGCGTGACGACGGTTTTTGATACAGATGAATGCGCCGGGGACGGGGTCACGATCCAGTGGGCCACACCCGGCAATTGGAACGATAACGGACTCGGGAGCGGGAGCCGTCAGTTTGATATCTATCGGTATGATACGGCCGGGTGTGGCGGAACAGAGGTGGTTGTCGTGACGGGGCTTGCGGAAGGCGCGACCTCCTATGCACTGCATGATCCTCCAGATAATACTGCTTTTTACTACAAGGTAGTTGCCACAAATGCCTGCGGAGACAGCCTTTCTTCCTGTTATGCCAACCCGGTGATCGACTACATTTCCGCGAATCCTTCGGGTCTTCAGGTGAACATTACCAATGATGATGCCTGTAATGGAACCGGGCTCACGATTTCCTGGACCCTGCTGGACTGGGGTGACAATGACGTGGGTCCCGGAAACCGGACAATCGATATCTACCGCTACTCCGATTCCGGATGTTCTGCCGATGAAACCGTCGTGGTTGCCGGCCTGGCCGGAACCGAGTCCAGTTACCCCTATGATCCGCCCGACAACCAGACCTTCTACTACAAGGTCATACTAACGAATAAGTGTTCGCTGACTCAGCAGGTCTGTTCCGGTGCAATAGTTGACTACCAATCCACGGATCCCACATGGGGAGGTGTAACGGCAATCGGTGACCTCGATGAATGCCTGGGTGACGGTGTGGGGATCACATGGAGAACTCCATCGGACTGGGGGGATAATGGCCAGGGCGGGGGAACGCGTCATTTTGAGATCTATGGATATACCGACTCCGGATGCAGCGTGGGACAGTTCACTGTAAACGCGAATGTAGCCGACACGGAAACGTACCTCACGTATGACGCGACGGACAACGCGGCCTACTATTACAAAGTTGTTGCCGTGAATGCCTGCGGCGGCAACGTGGAGAGCTGTTACGGAACTGCTGTGACCGATGAAGCATCTTCATCCCCGACAGGCATGACCATTGATACGATCACGGATGATGATGACTGTCTCGGAGACGGGATTACAATCAACTGGAACATTCCATCCGACTGGAAGGACAACGGAAATGGATCGGGAACCCGCCACTTTGATATTTACGGATACACCGATGCGGGATGCAGTGTGGGGCAGTTCCCCGTAGCCTCGGATCTTGCGGCCACGACGCAGACCTATGGTTACGACCCAACGGACAATACGACCTTCTATTACCAGGTCGTCGCGGTAAATGCCTGCGGTGACAGTGAGGCAGTTTGTTCCGGAGGTGTGGTTGATGTCGCATCCGTGGCTCCATCGGGATGGTCGATTACCGGGGCGGCCGACCTGGATACCTGTGATGATACGGGGGTTCAGATTTCCTGGTCCACGCCTTCCGACTGGGGAGACCATGGTTCCGGAACGGCATACTTCGAGCTCTACCGTTACGACGGGGCGGGCTGCACGACGGGGGAAACGCAGCTGAGTGCAGACGCTTCGAGCCCCTTTACCGATAATACAGGAGATAATAACACTTCATACTCTTACAAGATCGTAGCCGTCAACGGATGCGGTACAACGGCATCCGCGTGTTCAACCGCCATTTCCGATAACGTCTCCTATGCACCCGCAGGCCTGTCGATCACCGAAGCTGTGGATGTCAATGGATGTGCCGATACGGGAGTAAGAATTTCCTGGGATGCACCCTCGGACTGGGGAGACTTCGGATCTGGATCTCGACATTACGAGGTCTATCGGTACGACCAGGTGGGATGTGCAGGTTCCGCGACCCTGATATCAGATGATGCGACCTCTCCTGTGATCGACACGACGGGGACCAATGGAACCGATTACTACTACAAGGTGATCGCGTACAACGGATGCGGAGATAGTTCGGAAGCCTGCTCGGGTGCCGTAGCCGACACACTGGCTGCACCTCCCGATGCTCCATCGATTACCGACCTTTCCGATCTTGATCCCGCAGCGGAAACCGGGGTTCAGATCACGTGGTCTCACTCTGGGACGTGGGGGGACAATCTCGTATCTCCCCTGAACCGGACCTTCTCCATTTACCGTTATGACAATTCCAGCTGCTTGATCGGTCAGGCGACGGTAGTGACCGGGCTGGCTTCCGGGACCACGCAATATGTGGACACCAACGGAGTTCCCAACCAGGAGTACTACTACAAGGTTGTCGCCGTGAACTCCTGCGGCCAGACGGCGGGATCCACCTGTGAGGGTCCGGTAGCCGACTGGATTGACCCGGGTGAGGTGGAGAACGTACATTGGACAGATAAGACCACCCTGACCTGGAACGATGTTACCTATGCAAAGAATTTCAATGTGTACCGGGGGATTAAGGCATCGCTGCCTGACCTGAAAAACGCAAACTACGATTCCTGCCTCCTCATGGCGCCGACGATCAACCAGGCTACCGGTTTGACCAATACCCGGCCGGCTGGTGACTTTTACTGGTTTGTCATTACCGCAGAAAATCCGGGACAGGAAGGCGATCCGGGATTTGGCCGGATCGTGGATGCGTATGCCTCCTGCCCCATGCCGGGAGAATAAGATTTTCTCGGAACCCGTTTCGTGATCGTCAGTAAGGAAAGCAGAGGAGGGATTTTTCAAAGGATCCCTCCTTTTTTTACTCTCTTGCTATTCGCAGGTATGCTTCTTTTCTGTGTGACGATTGTGGCTGGAGATCGATCAGAACCGTCAGGGAAAATCCAGCCTCCATCATCCCATATTCTGCTGATCACGATCGACACCTGGCGATGGGATTACCTGGGTGTCAGTGGATCCGGGAAGGTAAAGACGCCCCATCTGGATACGCTGGCACGGAACGGTCTCTATTTCTCCCATGGGGTGACCCCGGTTCCTCTCACGACCCCCAGCCACGCCTCAATCTTTACCGGATTGCTCCCTTTTCGGCATGGAATCCGGATCAACGGTCAGGCTGAACTGGCTCAGAGTTTCGACACGCTGGCGGAGCTTTTATCCCGGGACGGCTATACGACGGCGGCCTTTGTCTCCTCCTTCACTGTAGTAAAGGAATTCGGCTTAGACCAGGGATTTCAGACCTATCGGGACGAGCTTCCATCCGGGGAAAACACGGGAAACCGCTATATGCGGCAGGTTCGGGGAGATGTTACGCTGGGACGTTTTATTGAATGGTACCGAACCCACGGCTCGAAACCGAACTGGTTTGTCTGGATCCACTTTTACGATCCCCACGCCCCCTATGCAGCACCGGATACACCCTCTGGTCTTCCCGTGGCTGAATCCTACGGGAAGGAGGTTGCCTGGGTCGATCAGCTTGTCGGTCAAATTCAGCAAATCCTCGGAAATGACCCCTCCCTGACCTGGTGTATCCTGGGGGACCATGGAGAGGGGTTGGAGGATCATGGCGAACGCAGGCACGGCCTCTTTGTCTACGATGAAACGATTCGTATTCCGTGGATCCTTTCCGGAAAGGGCGTGCCGGAAGGTCAACGGGTGGATGACCTGATCCAGACTGTGGATCTACTGCCGACTCTCCTGGATCTCAAGGGAATGGCAATCCCGGCCGGCCTGGACGGGCGGTCTCTTTTCCCCTACTTGAAAGGGGAATCTCTTGCGGAGAGGCCAGCCTATCTGGAGTCCTATCTCGGCCGCCTCGAGTATGGAATCTCTCCCATCCGTGCCATACGGACCGACCAGTGGAAGTGGATCGATGCGCCCAGGCCGGAGCTCTATAACCTTACTTCCGATCCCGGGGAGAAGCAAAACCTGCTGGATCCGAAGGCGGAAATGAAACGATCGGTTCCACCCGTTCTTCGCGCCTACCTGGCCTCCCTTCCGCTCGAGGAGCCGGAACTGTCCACCGTTCCCCTGGACCGGGAGGCGCAGAAAGCGCTTCAGAGCCTCGGGTACCTGGGTGGGAAGGGCCAGCTGGGGGCTGAAGCAAAAAACATCACGATGGATCCCAAGGATCTTCTGCCCTGGATCCTCAAGCTGGAAGATGCACGGGATGCCTATGAAAAGGGAGAGTATAACCGGTCCATCCAGTTCTTCAAGGAATTCTTGGAGTTCTTTCCGGATGCTGTGTTCATGAATAACGAACTGGGTATGGTCTATTTGAACTCCGGTCACGTCCGGGAAGCAGCCCGCCTATTTGCAAAGGTCCTGACCCTCAATCCCGAGGATGTTGACGCACGACTCAACCTCGGGGGCTGTCTGGTGTACATGGGAAGATTCAAAGAAGCACGGGAACAATTTGAGGCTGTTCTGCAGAAGTTTCCGGATGATCCGGACGCCCTCGTGAACCTTGGATCGATCTGTTACGAAATGGCTCCGGACCCGGAATGCATGAAGAGGGCCTGGGGACATTTTCTTGAAATTGTTCCCGATGACCCGGAATCCGATACGATCCGCACCCTGGTTCAAAAGGGAAAAGTCAAAGAAAAAAAGGCGGATAAGCTTCAGGAAAAGACTCTCCAGACTCCATAAGCGGTAAGGGCTGTGACTATCAGCCCGAAGAGAAAATATCCCAGCCCTTCCGGGGAAAAACCGATCTGAAGAGGGTTGTCGCAGTCGTACCTGGGTTTCAGAGCACCCAGAAAGACGGCGGTAAGCGCCAGGATCCAGGCGAGGAGAAAGACAATCCCGAGAATCGTGATCGTCAGGGTGAAGGGAGGGTGGAGGAGAACAGCCACTCCGATGGTCAGCGTCAGGCTGAGAATGGAAAAGAGGGTTCCGTAAGTAAGACTTCGACCGAGTTCGTGAGTCCAGCGGGACAGGGGATGGACATCCAGAAGCCACCGAGCCTCTCCGTCAAGGGAGGGGGCGGGAAAGGCAAACCGTACGCCAAGGGCGGCAATGATAAAACCAGTCAGAGCCGTGTGAAGAGCCATGACCAGGTGGATCGAGGCCGGGTCGATCATGGGTGTCAGAAGATAGAGGTTGTAAAAATAGAGGACCAGCAGGGCGAGCATGAGCGCCACCTGGCTGAACCGCATCGGGTTTCGGATCAGGGAAAGCCATTCCCGCACCATGTGGGCCAAGACCGGTGGATGGGTCGCAATCCTGGATGGGCGATGTTTCACTCGATCGGAAACCTGCTGAGCCCGTTCCCAGGCCCGCTCATAGAGCCATCCATGGGCGACGAGGGCAGCGATAATCGAGGCCAATGCGGTAATCTCCAGATATCTGAGGGCATCTGAAAAAGGAATTCCAAACCGGCTTCCGGCGACCGCCCGGGCAAACCAGCCCGCAGGAGTAGGCCCCGTTTCCATCTGGCCTCCCAGGATCCCCAGGAGGGCCTGGGGCGAGGTGAAGATCATCTCTGGTCGCAGGGATCGGAATGACAGGACAAAGAGTGCGCCGGATACGGCCAGTGCGACGCCAAAGAGGCGATTGAGGGTGGCAACACGGAAAAAGGAAGCCAGAAGCAGGGTTAAAAAGATACCCAGGCCCCAGGCAGATAAAAGAAATACCAGGAGTGCATAGCCTGAAGAGACCAGATATGAAACGCCACCGACCTTGTAAAAGACAGGCAGGGCAATGATCAGAATGTACCCGGATGTCGTGAAAAAGATTGTGAATCCGGTCAGACGGAGAAGATGAAATCGCCCGATAGGATGGACATGGTAAAAGTTAAGGTGACGGTCCCCGAAGAGGATATTCAGGCTTGAGATCGAGTGGGAAAGAACCAGGAGTGGGAAGAGGGGAAGAAGAAGCCTGTACGTCACCTGGCCCAGAACGTTATAGGCCATTCGGGGAGAGACCAGTTCGAATCGATTCAGCATCTCCGCCAGTTTTCCCCCTGTCCACAGGACTCCGGCAAGAATGGACAGGAGGAATGCAACCCCGAGGATCGTCCGCACTGCACTGTCCCGAGGAGAGAGTCGAAAACGGTTTTTCGCTGCTCGAAGCTGAATCTGGAGCCCCGTCCACTCGGGGAACATCACGAGCCGGAATCCTCCCCGGGTGGTTCTGTCCGCAGTGTTTCGAAGAAATTCTCAAGGTTGCTGTTTTCGGATATTTCTGAAGGTTTCCCCCTGGCTCTTACACGACTCCGATCCAGAATCAATACTTCAGTGGCAATCTCCTCCACGAGTACCAGGGTATGCGTGGAGATGATGACGATTTTTCCCTGATCGGAAGATTGCTTCAGGAGTCGCTTCACCGTCATCTGTGCGTAAACGTCGAGGCCCACCATGGGCTCATCCACAAGAAGGAGAAGTGGGTCATGGTAGAGGGCAAGCAGAAAGGCCAGCTTCTGTCGCATACCGTGGCTGTAGGCCGCAACGGGACGATCCATGACCTCTTTCAGGTCCAGCTCATGGATGAGATGATCTTCGCGATGTGGATTCGGAGGCATTCGCCGGAGTGATCGGGAGAGATCGAGGTGTTCCCGTCCGGTCAGATAGGGGAAAAAGTGGGGTTCTTCCGGGATGTATCCCAGTCGTTTTTTAATGGAAATGGGGTTTTGAATGATTGAGATTCCGTCCAGAGTCAGATCCCCGCGGTCCGGTCTCAAAAGCCCGGCGATAATCTTCAGACAGGTACTCTTCCCGGCGCCGTTGGGCCCGAGAAGCCCCAGCCGACAGCCCGCATCGGCCTGAAATGTAATATCCCGGAGGGCCGTTGTGCGGCCGTAGGACTTTGAGATGTTGCCCAGAGTCAGGGCGGGACGTATAATGGTCTCGTGAGCTTCGTCCATGTTTCCGCCTGTTTTCCCGGGGTTGACCGGTCCCTCGATGAACATCTTTGGCTCCTTCATGCGTGCTGGCCCGATATCGCGGGTGAGGCCGCATCGGGTTCTTCGCCGGTCACGGTAAAGCGCGGAACACTGACAGTGGAAGTCTGTGACGAGGCGTTTGCCCATTGTATCAGGAAAGGTCGAAGGGAAATCATTAAGGCTGCAAATTCCATTCTCGGAGCCGAGGCCATTCTTCGTCTTCGCTGGATTCAGAGTGACCGGACCACGACCCGACCCCCAACGATCCAGGCTTCTCCGCCTGACCCTGAGACGTTAGAAATCGCTTCGGTAATTGAGGATGAGGAATTAAGGGAAAAGTTTATCCGGATTCTCTGCCTGCATCAGAAGAGGTCTTCCAGGCCCTGATCCGATGAACGCGCCGTTCGTCCGCTGACAGGACTTCGAACTGCCAATCTTTCCAGACAACCACTCTTCCCGCTGCCGGGAGTTCGCCTGTCGTTCCGATAATATATCCGGCGAGAGTTTCGTAATCGCCCGTCAGCGGAATGTCGGTCTTTAATCGTCGGTTCACCTCGTGGATGGGAACAGAGCCTTCAATCGAGTAGCTGCCGTCCTGAAGGCGTACCATGGTGCTTGGTGCATGGGCGTCATACTCGTCTTCGATCTCTCCGACGATTTCCTCGAGGATGTCCTCGAGGGTGACGATCCCCACAAAGGTACCAAACTCATCCACGATAACGGCAAAGTGAAAGCGGTCCCGCTGCATTTCCTTCAAAAGATTCAGGACTCCCTTGGACTCCGGGATGTATCGAGCCGGGTGAAGAATAGCGGGCAGGTCCTTTCGTTCTTCCGAAAGCAGATCTTTTGCGTGAAGAATCCCGATAATGTCATCTTCATGCCCCTTGTATACCGGCAGCCGGGAAAACCCTTCCCGGATAAAGAGTTCACGGGCTCGTGGCAATCCATCCTCTGCGTTGAGAAGTATGACACGGGGACGGGGAACCATGACTTCCCGAACTTCCATGTCTTTCAAAACCATGATGGATGAGAGCATCCGGGCCCGTTCCTTGGGGATCTTTCCCCCGTGAGAGGCCAGGTTTATGTAAAAAAGAAGATCCTTTTCCGTTAAGACTTCATCCGCCTCCGTTTCCTTTAAAAAGGAAGTTACACCCAGACGCAGGGCAGAGGAGAAGGGGAGGAAAAGGTAGTAAAAGAGGGTGATCAGAGGCATGACCAGGGGAGCCATCTGGACGGCGTAAAGGCGGGCAAAACTTTTCGGGGTGATTTCTCCGGCGACCAGGATGATCAGGGTCATAGTCCCGATCGCGATAGCTACGCCCGAGCTTTGAAAGATTTTTTCCGCCGCGACGGTTGCCAATGAGGCTGCGGCAATGTTTACGATATTGTTCCCGATTAGAATGGTGATCAGGGTTCGAACGGGATGATCCCGCCATAATATAAGGCTTTTATGTCCCCGTTCCTGGATCAGGCGTTCCACGGTACTGGGGGGAAGAGTGGCAAGAGCCGTCTCCGCGGAAGAGAAGAAGGCGGAAAAGGCAATGCAGAGGCAAAGGCCTATCAGCAGCCAGGGATCCATGGGTGGGTTATACTATAGACTGCAAAACTTTTCAATGATTCTATCGTAATATGCTACGAGATGAAGATCTGGTCCGGCTTGCCCTGGAAGGCTCTCCTGCGGCATTTAACGTACTGGTGGAGCGCTACCAGGTTCGTCTCACCCGGTTTTTAATGCACCGGGTAGGTAACCCGCACGACGCGGAAGAACTGGCTCAGGAGGCTTTCTTGAAGACGTACATGGCGCTTGATCGATTTGACCCGCAATACAGGTTTTCCACCTGGGTCTATCGGATTGCCATCAATCTGTCCATCGACCACCTGCGAAAGAACCAGGCGGGAAAGATGGAACTGAATCCGGAACAGCCCGATCCTCTTTCGGACGCATCCGACCTTCTGGAAACGAAAGAGCGTTTTCACGAGTTCATGCATGCCCTGAGACAGCTCCCGGAAGAATTCCGTCTGCTCATCGAAATGCGCCACTTTCTGGAAATGTCCTACAACGATATGGCCGAAACGTTGGATTTGCCGTTGGGGACGGTTAAAAACCGTCTATTTCGAGCCCGACAGGCCCTGCTGGCTCTCGTGGAGGAAAACCATGAATCCGTGCAGTGAAGAGCGCCTTGAGGCTATGATTCTGGCCCTGGATGAAAGACGACCCTTCACGACGGCGGAACGGGAACACCTGGAATTGTGCCCGGATTGCCGCCGTATAGTTTCCTCGCATACAAAACTCCAGGATCAATTGACTTCCTTTTCCCGCGTCCCGGTTAGTCCTCAGGCCGCCCCCCATTTCCCCCGCAGGGTGCCCCGCTCGGAACGATTCTCCGTCTTCTATGCGTTTCTGGTTAGTTGTGTAGCCCTGGTCGCCACGGCCTTTACCATCCCGGAAGGGCTTCTGCAATCTCTGCGAATTCTAAAGATCGGATGGGCGGTCTCCAGGACTCTCTCCTCCCATCTCACAGGTTTTTCCGGTACAATGATCCTGGGGCTGACCATTCTTCTTGCCGCCGTAACCTATTTCATCATGCGCTCCCTTGCCAGATTATGGGTAAGGCGCTGATTCTCTCGTCCCTCCTTCTCTTTCCCGCGATCCTCTTTGGCGGTTCGGATGTTTTCAGTGTAGGGACTCCCGTGACGCTGACGGAACCTACCAAGGGAGACGTGACTGTCTTCTGGGCCAGTGCGGATGTCAATACCCGGGTCAAGGGAAACCTCACCGTTGTGGGGGGGCCCCTTATCCTGGGTGAATCCGCCGTTGTAGAGGGTGATGTCGTGGTGGTTTTCGGAGTGTTGACCGCATCGACCCGGGCGATCGTGACCGGTGAGAGGGTAACCGTGGGAGCGACACTCTTCACCGGCGCGGAGCAGCTTTCTCCCAAAAGCCTGGTCTTTCTCCTTCTCCTCTGGCTTGCTCTGGGATTGGCGCTTCTTGCGGGTTTTCCTCAGCATGTCTCCCTTGGCGCCCAGCTCGTTCTGACTCATCCCGGGCGGGTCCTTTTGAGTGGGATTCTCTTCCTGGCCTGCGGATCGGTCATGCTGATGCTGGGATTTCTCCTTTCCGGGCTTTATATCGGGTTTCCCGTGATCCTTCTGGTTGCCTTTTCCCTGATGGGAGCAAAGATCTACGGCTGTACGTTACTGATCTATGCCTTCGGCAGGATCCTTGTCGGGGAGAAACATGCTCTTATCACCTTTATTTCGGGTATCCTGCTCATCTTTGCCCTCCGCCTTATACCCGTTGCAGGGCCGGTTATCTGGTCATTCCTGACCCTTCCCGCTCTGGGGATTACCCTCCTGCAGGTCACGCGCTCACGCGTCCATCGCCGTTCCCTCTTTTCTCCGCCCGTCCTGATCCGCTCCTCCTGATTCCCCTCTGATCGATCCGGAACAGCTGTTCCGTTGTCACGGAAAGAGCGCCGTGATCTTCTTCGACCCTTCCGCACACGAGGTAGGGACCCCTGCCGTCCAGGAGATGGGCGTATTCCCGATACACCCGGGGAAAAAGGGTCGCGGCGAAGGTGTCGCTTTCATCCTCCATGTCCAGAAAGGCCATACCTTCTCCACTCTTTTTAACCCGGGTCCGTTTGGCCGTGATGAGAATACCGGCCACTCTGACCCGTTGACCTGCATGGCTGGAGAGTTCAGCGGCGGGCAGGCAGCCGGCCGGTCTCCCGATAAGAGCCATGGGATGAGCTTCCAGGGTATATCCAAGGGCATCCCACTCCCGTCGGGCTCTCTCCAGGGAGGTTTCGGGAGGAAAGGCGGGGATGTCGGCGGGAAGGGGAAACGCTTCGGTATGCTGCCCGTTGCGGGAAAGTCTCAGATGCCAGTGCAGAACCCTGGGATCGGGGTTCAGATAGGAGCATCCTCCCGCGTTGATGAGCGAGATTACGGCATCCCGGTCCGCCCGGGTCCGGCGCAGGAAGTCGTGTAACGAAAGAAAGGCTCCTCCCTTATCCCGTTCATGGACAATGCGTCGGGCCAGTTCGTTTCCCACGCCCTTTACGCAGGAAAGCCCCACGCGCAGGGTCGTCCCGTTTCCCACGTAGTGAACCCGGGCCCGGTTGATATCAGGAGGGAGAAGGGTGAGTCCCAGGCGCCGGGCTTCCGAAATATAAGCCAGCGGAGGGTAAAATCCGCCCCCGTTGGAAAGGACGGCGGCCAGGAACTCGGCGGGGTAGTGAGCTTTAAGGTAGGCCACCTGGAAGGAGAGGGTGGCAAAAGCCGCGGAGTGGGCCTTGCAGAAGGAGTATCCGGCAAACGAGGCAATCTGGCGGTAGAGTTCCTCTGTGACACTTCGATCCAGCCCCTGAGCCCGGCATCGCTCGAGAAAGAGAGCACGGGTCGCCTCCATGGCTTCCCGCGAACGCAGCTTTCCGCTCATGGCCCGGCGGAAGAGATCGGCTTCCCCGAGTGTCATTCCCGCCAGATCGTGAACGACCCGGATTACATCTTCCTGGTACACCATGATACCGTGGGTCTCTCCCAGGAGTTCGGAAAGACGGGGATGGAGATAGGTGACGGAGGCAGGGTCGTGATGGCGGGAAATGTAGGCAGCCATCATGCCGGACTCTGCGACTCCAGGGCGAATGATCGAGGAGGCGGCGGTCAGGGCGGGGAAGTCTTCCACCCGGAGCTTCCGCAGCAGCTGGCGCATACCCGGGGATTCGATGTAGAAACAACCGATGGTCCGCCCCTCCCGGATCAGAGATTTCGTGGCGGAATTATTGCTGACCGTTGCCAGTGTCAGGTCGATCGGTCCGACGCCCTCTCCCTTCAGCTGGGCCAGTGTGTCAGGCAGCACGTCCAGGGACCGGTTTCCCAGAATGTCCAGTTTCATCAATCCCATTGCTTCCACGGGACCCATGTCGGGCTGGGTGATGATGAGTCCGTTTGCGGAACGGGTGAGGGCCAGGTGGTGCGTCAGGGGGTCGGGAGTGATCACGACTCCGCCACAGTGGATTCCCCAGCCCCTGGGGGTTTCGGCAAGGCGTTCGGCTAGAGGAATAAGTGTCCGGAAGGGTTCATCCCGGAAGGGGAGACGTCGGCATTCGGGCCGCTTTTCCAGAGATTCCCGGAGATTTCCGGCACGTACGTGGGGGAGGCGTCGGCAGAGGCTTGAGAGTTCACGATCCGAGTAGCCCAGGGCCTTTCCGGCCTCCCGGAGGGCTCCTCGACCTGCGAAACGGGTAATCGTAGAAATCATGGCCACGCGTTCCTCGCCATAGCTGTCGTAGATGTACCGGAGGATCCTGTCCCGTCGGGACGTTCCGAAGTCAACGTCGATATCGGGAGGGGAGGTTCGTTCCGGGTTGAGAAAGCGTTCGAAGTAGAGGTCGTAGCGAATGGGATCCACGGGTGTAATCCCGAGGCAGTAGCTCACGATGGATGCGGCGGCGCTTCCGCGGCCCAGGCAGGGGTACCCCCATTCCCGGGCCTGGCGGACGACATCCCAGACGACCAGGAAGTAGTCGGTAAACCCGAGCCGCAGAATCACCGAAAGCTCATGGTCCAGCCGCTGAAAAGCCCGTTTCCGGGCGGCCACATCAGGATAGAGATGAGGCACTTTCCCTCTGCATAATTCTCGAAGAAGGCCCGGGGTATCTTCCGGGCTGCATCCGGGGAAGCGGGGGAAATACCGTTGATCGAGGCGGGGAAGCCAGGAGGATGCTCCGGCCACGTCCAGGGTGGTCTGAAGTTCTTCCGGCGGAAAGAATCGTTCCATCCTGGAAGGGGTGAAGAGAAAGTGCCATCGTTCTTCGTGGCCGAGGGGCGGAAGTTTGCCGACAGTGGTTGCGTTTCCGATGGCCTCGAGGAGCCTGAGATGCCGAATGCTTTCTCCCGTCGGGCTGTCCCGGCGCACCAGGGGAGTGGCGCAGCAGGAGAGGTGGAGAGAAGAAGCGATGCGTCGAAGTTCAATATTCCGGGATGAGGCAGGGCGCAGTTCGACTCTCAGGCGGTCCCGCGACACCATCCGATGAAGGGGAGGGAGGAGAGCAGGGTCGTGAACGAGGACCATGCATCCCGGTGCCGTTCCAATGAGGCTGGGAAGATCGTTCCCGCCATAGATCTGCCGCGCTGTGGAGATCTGGTTGAGGGTTCGATATCCTTCCTGGTTCATGGCGAAAAGAATGGCGCGGCAGTCGAGGCAAAGGCCGGGAATGGGCTGAATGGAGTGATCGGAACAGGCCCGGACAAAGGGGATGAGGCCGGCCAGGTTGCTGTCGGTCAGAGCTGCGGCCGGGAGCCCCATGCCCGCGGCACCTCGGACGATCTCTTCCACCGTGAGGAGGGAACGGTAGAACGAGTAGTGCGAATGGACGTGGAGGGGTGCGTAGGTCATGCAGTTCTACGATAAACGAAAATTATACGAAAGTAAAGGCCGGGAATCGAGAATCGGCCCTGCATGTAATAATTTCAGTGAGTCCGTACCTGGAAAGGTTTTCAGCGCCTCGCTACGATTTTTACCGCATTATCTGGGATAATGAAGTTATGGATCCTGCCGACCGCAGGCGCGTTCACGAAATCGTTGCCCAGTGGCTTGCCATGCTGCGCAGTTCCCGTCTCTACGGCCGCGAACACCATACGGTGGAAGAGCTGGTGGAACGATTTCATGAAATTCTGCAGGGTTACCTGGCGGATCGGGGTGTCCTGGAAGTTGAACTGGATCGGGAAGGCGCAAAATGGAACGGGGTTACCCTCGTCCGGACGGATGAAACCAGGGGAGATGCCCTCTTCCGGCTCTTCAGCGACGGAATCCGCCTGATTACCTTTGAACGGGGTGTCACCCCGGAGGAAATTCAAAAGATTGTGTGCGCCTATACGGTGGATACGGAGGGTATGGAATTTTCGGACCATGATACGGCTACCCTCCTGTGGCAGGAATCCCTCCCCCATATTCAGATTGCCGTAGTGGATGCCTTTCTTCGATTTGCCCGCCATCGTCCGGGAGAAGAGGGGGAGCATCTGATGGAGGACACGGAAAGCTGTGTGGAGCGAATCCGCCGTCAGGATCCTCCAGCCCTTCCCACGGGCCTTGTTCCATCAGATGAATCGATCTCCCTTCAAGGGATTGCTCCAATTCCGCCGGAAGCCGGAAGCATTGCGCTTCCCTCCTATACGGAAATCCGGGAGGGGGCACTCTCCCACCTGCTCTCCATCCTCCTTTTGAACGTTCAGGCGGTCGATCCCGAATTGAAACGCAGGGCCATGGAAACGTTCTATACCATCCTTCACCTTGTCCTGCGGGCGGCGGATCTGGATCCGATCATCCGGATGCTGGATGCAATCCAGAAGCAGAGCTCGGAGCTTCTTGAACCTTTCATCAACAAGTTGCACGATCCTCAGATCCTGCAGCAGCTCTCCGAGGCCCTGGAGAATCAGCACGAATGGAAAGAAAGGACGCTTGCCTTCTTCCTGAACCGGCTGAATTCCGAGGGAGCACAGGAAATGGTCATGAATCTTTTGAAGTGGAAAGGAGAGAATGCCGTCCGGGGGCAATCGGTTGTAAAGACATTTCTGACCTTTCACGATGAAATCGTTCTTGAACTTACAACCCGGATCTATGCCGACACCTGGAAGACCTTTGAGTCCCTGGTTCGAGATCTTCCAGTCTGGCCGGAGGTCAAAAAGCGGATCCTGACCCATCCCCATCCCGTAGTCCGAACACGTGCCCTTGAACTTTCAGAAGATCTCTCCGCCGATCTTCTGAGTGCCTTCCTCTGGGATGAATCAGAAACGGTACGGTTCGCGGCCCTGGAACGTATCGGGGCTGAAAACCGGGCCGATCTCCTGGATGATCTCCAGGTTGGAATTCTTCAGAAGGAGTTTGACTCCAAAGAGCCCCGGGAAAAGGAAAAATGGTATATCATCACGGCCCTGGTCGGGCGGGACGCCGCCCTCTCCTTCTTTATGGAGATGTTCGAGCGCCGATCTCTTCTGGAGATTGCAGCGGGGGATGATCGGCAGGTACTGGCGGCCCGAGCCCTTGCTGTCATTGGTGCCCTTGAAGCTCTTCCCCTGCTGGAGAAGGAAGCGGAACGGAAGATGAATCCTCCGGTTCTCCGGCAGGCCTGCCGGGAAGCCGTCGCCCACATTCGCAGAAAGACAGGAACATTTCATGGCCGTGAACCTTCATGATCGTGAACTGATTCTCCGGTTCCACGGTCTCCTTCGGACGACCGAAGTGTATCCTCCGGGGAATGTGACCCTGATTCAGGCCCGAAAAGGTTTTCTGGAAGTCCTGAAAGAAGCGGGAGAAAAGGACGGCTCACCTGCGGTCAGGCTGGACCGGATTCAGGACCATTTTATGGTCAACGGTCGGATTGTGAAATCGGATCTTGCTTCCTTTACAGCTTTCAGCCGTTTCCTGGTGATGCTGAAATGGGTCGGGATTACCGGAATCTCAATGAATGTGCAACTGACCGATGAATCCATGGACACTCTGGTCCGCGCGATCCTTCACGATGCTCACTCTCGGGAAGAAAAACGGATCCTGCCCACTCTTCATGTCGAAGGCGCAGAACTGGAACGGGAAGGAGATGCCCCCGAAATTCGGGATTCCCATGCCCATGCGGTCAATCTGATTGAAATGGCGGCACGGTTGATTGTCGCCCACGGCCGTTTGCTGAACGACCTGGTTCAGGGACGCCATGTCGACGGTACGCTTATCCGGCGAATGGTCCAGGAACTGATCGACAGTCTGGCTCCCATCAATAAACCTGCTCTTATACTTCTTTCCGCTTTTGCCGACGATGAAGCTCTCGCATCCCACGCAGTCTGTCAGGCCTTCCTCACATCCCTTCTCTTTGCCGACCTCGACATTTCCCGCGAGGTCACACAGAATGTCACGATGGCCACTCTCTTTGCCCAGGTGGGGAATATGCTGGTTCCTGCGGAAGTATTGAAAAAGCGAGGGGAATTGAGCGAAGAAGAAAAAACCCTTCTGTCCAGCGTTCCCCTCAACTCCCTTCAACTCCTTCTTTCCATGAAAAATATCGGACCATCGGGAATTCTTCGTCTTATCGCGGCCTATGAAACACGCCGTCCGGTTCCATCTTCCCACCCTTACGTCGCCCTGATCCAGGTGATTTGCGATTATGAAGCCATGGTCAGCCACAGGAGTTACCGTCTGGCAATACATCCACGGGAAGCCATTCAGGCTCTCGATCAAGGCAGGGGAGCTCGGTACGCTTCCTATGCGGTCGATATTCTTCTCCGATATCTTGGGCCATGGCCGCCGGGAAGCACCGGGCTGCTGGATGACAAACCTGCCGTTGTTCTGGATGAGAAACGTTCCGCCATTTTTGTTAATGGAGGGTGGAACATAGTTCCAGCGATGCCGCAGACTGCCATACCTCTGCACCGTTTTCCCGTTAACCCCGCCTCCGCTATGACGGTTCTGTAATCATCTTGCCCGCCTCCGGGGGCTGTGATATTCTTTGAGTAAGGAGGTTACGATGGCGACCTATATTCTCATGACCAAACTCTCCACCGATCTGACAAAAGATATCAAAGAGCGTGAATCGATCGGGAAACGCTGGAAAGAACAGGTGAAAAAATCCTGCCCGCATGTGAAGTTTATCGCCCATTACGCGCTACTTGGGCCCTATGATTTTATGGATATCTACGAGGCTCCGGGAGAAGAAGAAGCGGCAAAAATTTCCATGATCTCCCTTGCCAACGGGGCCACCAAAGCGGAGTCCTGGACGGCAATTCCCTACAACCGATTCCTGGAGCTGGTTGAAGAACTCTAATCGGTTTTCAGCTGGTCCAGAATTTCAAGGGCACGGGTCAGTTCAGATCGTACCGCTTCATTCTCTTCACGGGTGAGGGTGTTCTGCAGGATGATTCTGGTCTCCCGGACATGGTTCCGAACAACCGAGAGGGCTTCCTGGTATGATTCTCCAAGATAGACAAGGTTGTCTCCCTTCCGGAACCCCGGGTTTTTCCTGAGATCGCCGTTCTTTAACGCGTCCAGCCACATTTCCATACGTCGAAGCGGGCCGAAAAACCTGTGGGAGTATAAGATCTCGGCGATGATCATGGATGCAACGAAGAGAAGAAAAACGGGAACCACATACTTGATAACGTGGATCAGCTTGCCTGCCGCTGCATAGGCACCGGGATCTTCTCCACCCACGGTCATTTGAAGGTAGAGAGGCCCAACGAGTATGATCAGAATGATCAGGGTGACAGCAAAGGCGAATAAATTGAATCGAAGGGTGTGAAGCAGGTGATGCCGGCCGGCAATCAGTTTTGTCCGCCTCTTTCTGGTAGGCATGGATTTATGATAGCACATGCCATAGGATCACTTTTCTGAAAACCCGAGTTCTGGGATAATACAACAAGGAGGTTTTCATGCATGACTGTATATTCTGTAAAATTCTTTCCGGAGAGATCCCGTCTTCACCTGTGTATGAGGACGATCAGGTTATCGCCTTTCGTGATATTCACCCCCAGGCTCCCGTTCATATCCTCGTAGTTCCCAGAGCTCACATTCCCTATCCTTCCTCGATCCGGAGGGAACACGAATCGCTGGCCGGTCACATGGTGGCTGTGGCCGGGGAAATTGCACAAAAGGAAGGATTTGAAGAAACGGGATACAGACTGGTCATGAACCACCGTGAATCTGCGGGACAATCGGTTTTTCACATCCACCTCCATATCCTTGCCGGACGTCCTTTCGCCTGGCCTCCCGGGTAGACCGATTGTTGGAATGGAATTCATCTGTTCCGGGAATTCTGTGCATTCCTTGAAACGGATGACACTCTGCCTTCTTTTTATTACCAGCGCATACCTCCTGGTTGCGGGTGTGGAGGACTGGGAAGCCTTTGATCAGGCCTATCGTCTCGTAAAGGAGGGACATCCGGAGGGATGGGAGACTCTGCGGGCTATGCAGGATCAGACGGGCGAGATCGGGGAAGTCGTTTCCTGGCTTCTTTTTCAGAACGCGCGGGAGCAGGGGGATCGTCTCCTTGCGCTTCACTACGGAAGAAAAATTTTGAAAACCGCCGCCCCGGGTGGGATTATTGAAGAAGTGGTGGACTTTGAACTTCAGTGCCACCATGAAGTGGGTAGTTACAGGGAAGCCCTGTCTCTCTATGATACCTACCGAACCCGTCTCTCCTCTTCCTATCAGCGCAAGTTTCGGACCAGGGAAGCTCTCTATCGTTATCGTATCAATGACCACGCATACCGCCGACTGTTGAGGACCATTCTCCGGTCGGGTTCCGACCGGGAGAAGCTGGACATTTTTCTGTTGTTCAAAGGGTATGAAAAACTCTTTTCTACCGACGACCTGATCCGCATTCTGGAAGGTTCGGTAGCCCTTCAGCAATGGGATGTCCACGACCAGGTCAGGGAAATTGTCACCGGCAGGAGGCTGAACTCATCCCAGTCCCGAACGGTTCAATATCTTGACGGTCGCCGTGCCTTCAGGCTGGATCAATTTACGGAGGCTCTCAAATTTTTCAACACGGTGGCCGGGAACAGTTCGGGTTCCCTGCGTGAACAGGCCCTCTACCAGGCGGCTCGATGCCATCTCTTTCTGCGGCAGAATGGGGAGGCTGACCGGCTTCTTCGTTCCGTGCGAGTAAGTCTCTCCGATGTGGCCCTTTATACCCGCGGAAGAATTGCGATCCTGGAAAGAGAGGAAAGTCGCCTGGATCAGATACTTCCCAGAATCCAATCCCGAAAACTAAAAAGCAGTCTTTTGCTTCTTCAGAGTGTGGCGCGAATTCGGGAGGGCGATACGACATCCTCACGAAAGATACTCCTGTCCCTGTCTCCGGGTCTGGAACGCGATTACTGGATCTGGAAGAGTGAGCCGGGCGGTCCTCCTCCCAATCTGGGAACCTCCATCTTTTCGTATATGGTAAATGAGGGAAGGTCAGTCAAACCGGTATCGGTAACCCGGATCTGTCCAAAGCCTGAGTCTTTTGAACCCCACACTTTTGTTGAATACCTTTTCTCCCGTGACTATTTCCGTCTGGTTCTTCCCTACTCGGACAGATTGTCCAGTGGGTGGGACCTGAATGCCCGATGTCAACGGGCCGAAATATTCATGAAGGCGGGTCTGCCCAACCGTGCCATTTCTCTTTTCTGGAAAGAGAGTCAGGAATATTCACGACGCCCGCCACAGACATGGCCCGATGATCTGCGCAGGTTTTCCTATCCCCGTGCCTATCTGGATGAGGTTCAGAGGTCCGCGGTTCGATGGAGAATTCCGCCCAACCTGCTCCTTGCCGTGATACGGCAGGAGAGTCTTTTCCAGCAATCTATTCATTCTCCCGCCGGAGCCTGGGGTCTAATGCAGATTTTACCCGTCACAGCGAAAAAGCTGGGAGGAGAATCCGTCGATCTCAGGGATCCGAAAGTCAATATCGAATATGGGGCCCGCTATCTTGCCCGGCTTTATGATACATACGGAAGATGGGATCATGTCGTAGCGGCCTACAATGCCGGGGAAGCTGCCGTGAATCTCTGGGTTGAAAGCCTGGGACCTGCCGGAATTGACTATTTCTACACCTTTGTCCCGTACCGTGAGACAAAATCCTATCTGGATAAGGTTTTCAGCGGATGGCTGGTTTATGAGTCCGTGGGGAAAACTGATTCTACTTCCGTCTCTGGCTCCGCCGGGGTTTCCAGGTAGCGGATCATCACGCTTTTTTCCAGTTCCTCTTCCCATGATTTCAATAACTGGTTGAGTTTCCTCAGGCTGAGAAGCTGTACAATCTCTCCCTCGACCTGCTCCAGCGGAGGGGGGGAAGCATCCCCTTCAAACCGGGACGCATACGTTTCAGAAATTTCCCTTGGGGAGACGAAGACCTGGGGTACAAAACGCTTCTGAACATATTTTTTCAATTTTAAATCCTGCTGGACATACTCTCTCAGATGAGAGGCAATCATGGGATGAGTGCGGACGGATTCCGGAAGGTCGGAAAGAGCTTCGTCGATCTCGAACTCAGAAACCTCGATTCCCCCAAGAATATCAATCTCCTTCAATTTCAGCCGGTTGATGATCACCTGGCGGGCGTATTCTCTCAGGGTGTCATCGGTGATTCCCTCTGAAGGAAGGCTGTGAATTGCGGTATAAACTCTCAGATCATAAAGGGTCACCACATCGTTGCCATAGAGAGCGACGGCACGATCAACGAGGGTGGTACTGAGGAGAACCAGGCAGAGAATCAATCCGAAAAATTAAAGGGCCGGACGTGGGGGCGGATTTTCACTTTTGCCCAGAAGACATCAGCGTTGGGAACCCCGCCCTGAAGGTTCCGGTTGTCCCCCCATGCCATATGGTAGCCATCTTCTGTCACAACCATCTGGTTGTAATCTCCCATATAACAGCCGGCATCGGCTGCCGGAGGAAAAGCCTGGCAGGTTACGGGCTGGTTCCTCAGCCAGGTCCTGCCTCCGTCAAAGGATCGTGCCAGATAAACATGCATGAGGGTGTTGGTCGGATCGTTCCGGCGATCATAAAACATGACGGCGACATTCCCATCTCCAGCCGAAGCAACCCACGGCATAAACTGGTCCGTCAACGTAGTATCGTCGTTTATCGTGACAGGGCTGCTCCAGGTCGCTCCCTGATCGGAAGAGCGGATAAAGGCGATATTGGAGTAGTCCGTATTGGGATCATAGGTGTACTGGGCATCACTGTTGTCTGAATCCGGCATGTAATTGTACACAACGTAGATTTCCCCCGTTACCGGATCTACGGCCATAGAGGGGATCGAGGTGATGCGGATATTCCCCTTTAATACGATTCGGAAGTAGTAACCGCAGCGCCCAAAATATCCCGGCTGCTGAAAGATCCCGGTGGCCTGGAAGGGGCCTTCCCACGTGGTACCTCCGTCGAGAGATCGGGTAAAGAGGAGACGGCTGGTCTGAAAATCGTTGAACACTACATAAAGTTCTCCATTGGGGCCCGTCGCTGTTGCGACAAGGCCGCCCCACTGGCCCTGAGGGAGGGGGTTGACAGGATCATCGAACGTGTACCCTCCGTCCCGTGAGACTAAAATCGCGGGAAAGGCTTCATCCGTTCCATCAAGCTGCTGGTAAAAGTACGACCATGAAATGATGACGGTATTGTTTACAGGGTCATAACTCATCCACTCTTTATCATGGAAACCCTTTCCGCTGACGGCGGGTTCACTGGGTTTGTCGGGATGACGTTTTCCCTGGAGAACATCGATGGAATTTTCAGGCAGAAAGGTCTGCCCTCCGTCATAGGAATGATGAAGGACGATGGAGGAAGGGGAGTAGGTGTCGGGCCTCAGCTGGACATTGTAGGTCAGCTGGAGATAGATGAAATGGTTCGGATCGTACGGGTCCGCAACGATCATCGGATCGCCTCCGCCGAAATAATCATTGGACGGCATGATGGCCCCACGATCGGTGAAGGTCTTTCCTCCGTCCGTGGAAACAGAAAAACCGCTGACCGAATTGGCGCTGTTGATTTCGTTATCGTCGTTGTACGTGACAACGATAGTGGAGCCGCTCACGGCAAGGGAAACTTCGTTCTGCATCGTCCCCTCTCCCACGATATCGGCTTCGGATGAGGTGGTTTGCACTTCCCTGCAGGGGGTTTCGTCAGCAATGAGGTTCTGAAACTCTGCCGGTTCCGTGCGTGTAATGTAGGGACGCCAGCTCTGGGGAAGAATTCTCCAGGCCGGATCGAAATAGATATTGTCCGGTTCGTAATCACGCTCCAGCTTAACCAGAGGAGGCCGTGCGCCTCCGTCCATTGTGGGAAGGGGGCTGGTTAAAACGATGCCGAGGGTAATGGCGGAAAGGGTGAGCAGGATAAGAAAACCATAGCGCATAATGAAACTCCTTCGATACCACATAAACGACCTTCTAGTTTATCATGGTACCCATGAAATCATCACCCCCGGGGTTGTCGGGATTTCTATCGGGCTGGGTCAAGCGAAAGAGAATGGTGCGAGCCCTGCCCCTGATTAATCCGGAAGATTTTGTCCTGGACCTGGGATGTGGTCTGGGAGAGATCGTACCCCTCCTCCCGGAAGGCGTGAACTATATGGGAGTGGATCGTGATTCTTACATGGTTGAACACAATCGGGAGGTCTACCCTGGATTTTCCTTTCTTCTGTCAGATCTTGCGTCTGACCCTTTCCCGGAAGGACCCTGGACCGTAATTCTCTGTCTGGCCGTCCTGGAGCATCTGGATGATCCCCTTTCCTTTTTGAAAAAATGTAAACCCTGTATGAAAGAAGGGGGGAGGGTCATCATAACGACACCCCATCCCCGGACACGTCTGCTCCATGGCTGGATGTCGAAGATGAGGCTTCTATCCAGACACGCGGACGAAGACCATGAGACCTTTTTACATCGGCCGGTTCTGGAAAAAATGGCACGGGAGGCCGGGTATGCCGTTCAGGAATATACGCCGTTCCTGATGGGAATGAATCAATTTATTGTCCTGAAGAATTCGACCCCGAAAAATTCCCCCGACTGAATTCCTCGTACGTTTCTACATTATCTCTGGACCCGATTATCAATGGAACCCTCTGGTGGAGTTCCGTAGGGACGATGTCCAGAATTCGCCTGTTTCCTGTTGTCGCTCTTCCTCCGGCCTGTTCGACGATCATGGCCATGGGATTGGCTTCGTAGAGTAACCGAAGCTTACCCTTGGGCTTATTCGGGTCCTTAAAATCGGTCGGATAGAGAAAGATGCCGCCCTTGAGAAGGTTGCGGTGAAAATCGGCGACAAGCGATCCAATATAGCGCAGGGAATAAGGTTTTCCCAGATCATTATCCTTGGAAAGGACATAGTCGACATAGCGACGCGATGCCTCGTCCCAGTATCCGTAATTTCCAATGTTAATGGAAAGGATGTTACCTGTCTTCGGCATTTTTATGTCGTCATGAGAGAGGAGAAATTCACCGATGGAGGGATCGAGTGTGAAACCGTGGACGCCGGCCCCCGTCGTAAAGACCATCATGGTAGAGGAACCGTAAAGAATGTAGCCGGCGCAGATCTGTTTTGTCCCGATCTGCAAACAATCCTCGACTGTACCTGCCCCGGAAGCCGTCACCCTTCGGAAAATGGAGAAGATCGTACCAATGGAAACGTTGACGTCAATGTTGGATGATCCATCCAGGGGGTCAAAGAGAGCCACATACTTGCCCTGCTTAAACTTGTCAGGGATGGGGATGATATCCTCATCCTCTTCCGTGGCCATGACGCAGAGAAACCCGGTGTGGTCCAGCGCGTCCTTCAAAGTGGTATTAGCAAAGAGATCCAGCTTCTGGACCTCTTCCTGCTGAACATTGGTCAGTCCGGTGGTTCCGAGAATGTCGACAAGGCCAGCCTTTCGGACCTCCCTGCTGATGATTTTCGCTGCGAGGGTGATGTTCTGAAGAAGACCCGTGAAATCTCCCGTGGCCTCGGGATACTTTCTTTCCTGTTCAATGATAAACCGTTCCAGGGTCATGACATTCTTGTCCATTCGTGACCTCCCAATGGTTTTGTCCATGATAAACTTTTTTCACAGATGGAGCAATCCACAGTGACATGAAACATTTGTACCTGAATTCACGAGGAGGTTCCCATGGTTGATCGACCCAATTATCTTCGAAGATTCTCCTGTCGTGCTTTTCGTTCAGAGCCTCTTCCTCCTGGAGCAGAGGATGCCTTGATTCAGGCGGCGATCCGGGCGCCATCTGCCGGTAACCGCCAGCCCTGGCGTGTGATCCTCGTGGAGTCCCGTGAGGGTAAGCATAAGCTCTCGGAAGCCGCCTATGGCCAGACTTTCCTCCTCCAGGCTCCCATCGTATTTGTCATCTGTGCGGTTCCGGAGGAATCGGGTGCCCGGTACGGAACACGGGGCACCACGCTGTACTGCTACCAGGATACCGCGGCCATGGTTCAAAATATTCTCCTGGCAGCGACTGATCTTGGCCTGGGGAGCTGCTGGGTGGGTGCTTTCGATGAAGAGAGTGTAGTCCGGATTCTCTCAATTCCAGAAGGATGGAGGCCGGTTGCCATGGTTCCCGTCGGATACCCTTCTGAAGACTGCGCGTTTACTTCCCGTCGACCTCGGAATGAAGTGGTCTATCGGTACCCGGAGGCCCTCGAATCCCAACGTTGAGCCTCTCCATGTTACGAAGTGAACCACAAACTGCAACCTCTTGATTGATAAGAAGTTATGCAACCTGTGGAAAGAGTCGGGTGCGCTTTCCTTTTGAGCACTTCATGTGTTACTTTAAGCCTTGTGGAGTAAATTATCACCTGTAAAATAACGTCTTTTTTTTACATGCCCAAAAAGGTGTGCATGATGGATAAGATGTGGAATTTTTGAGAGTTAGGAAATTTTCAACAGCGTTTTCCACAGCCTTTTCCGCAGAAAATGTGGAAATGTGAAGATCGGGGTAAGATGAAAAGGAACAAAATTCACTAGTTCATGAAAACAGTGAGGTTAGATGGACAGCCTGGAAAAAACCCAAGTTGAAAGCCGGAAAAGCTTCCCTTAAAAAAGCCGTTTTTTTCAGTAACTCTTCTCAGGGACAGAGTGGGCCTGTGGGAGTCCTTTCTGTTCCGAATGAGTCGTATCCGAAAAGGTTGCCTCCTGCTGTCCGGGGCGCAATGTAGTAAAAGTAGTCGGTTGCTCCTGACTGGGAAACCGTGGTCGTATAGGTCCCCGTGTCGGCATCGAAATCACAGTCCACGATCGTGTCGTAGATGTCGAACGTCCCATCCAGGTTGCCCCGGAAGACATCGACATACTCCTGCCATTGCAGGTCTGTCCATACAAAGGTGATCGTTCCATCCGGGTTGTAGGTTACCGATTCGATTGCGATATCCTCGATCGGACAGTCGTCAGGTGAAGTCGGCGCTGTAGCGGATGTGTAGCTGGAGTCGCCTGAAGTGTTCGCGGATTTGACCCTGTAGCTGTATGTGCTGGAAGCAGATACATCGATATCGAGATAGAAGTAGCTGTTTTCATCGAGTGTTGCCACGGTTGAGAAGGCGCCTCCGTCCACGCTTCGTTCAAGGACAAAGTTGTCTTCATTCGGGGATGTGTCGATCCAGTGGACAGCCAGCAGACTGCAGAATTCAAGGACGCCAATATCTCTGGGAGCGGATGGAGCACCTCCACCAACCGTTCCACAAGCCACGATCGCTCCATAGACATCACTGTTTCCCCAGTTTACATTCTGCTGGCAGCTGATCCCCCAGCGGTCCGCGGCCCAGGAGATCCGTGGCATCCAGCTGTCCCACTGGTTGGTTGTTACGTTTATTGCCGATCCTGCCGCGTCCCCGCTGCTGTCAATCCTTCTGTAATATATATCTGGAGTGTCGATCGGAAAGGGGAGCAGCTGCTGCCAGACAACGGCCCATTCTGCCCCGGTGGAGGCTATGTCAGTTGCCTCAACAACCGTAGAGAACACTGATAGCGGTTGCAGGGTTCCTGCCCAGGAGCCGTCCGGGTTAAAGCTTCTGAAAAAGGGCTGGTTGTTACTCTCCCAGATCAAGCCGAGAGTCGATTCTCCGGCTGCCACCCTTGCCCACTCGTTCCAATCCGTGTCTGACGTCAACGCCGAGGAAGCCATGGCTGTTCCATCTGCGTTTCTGCGGGCATAATAGATCTCCTGGTCGATTCCATCCTCCTCCTCCCAGACGATGAACCATTCGCCTCCCAGAGATGTGATATCAGGGTTTCCGGAGAAGAGTCCCGGGCCCGAAGAGGAGACCCAGTATGGGTCGGCATGCAGCTTTATGGCGGAACTACTCAGGAGCTGAAGGAGGATCTCCTGTTCACCCCAGGCTGTGCTGTCCCATACAACGCCCCAGGAGGAGCCGTTCCAGTGTACTTTCGGATTAAAGTTGTTGCCATAGAGGTAGGCTGTTGTTAAATCCACTAACCCACTGGTGGGTGTACCATCGGCAGTCAGGGTAAAGAAGTAGATCTGCTCTCCCTGTCCCTGGTAACCGGCATCCCCGGATGCAACGACAGCAAACTGGGTGCCGTTCCAGGCAATATCAGGCATCCCCCCCAGTTCGGCAACAGAGATGATTTTGTCGCTGTCGGGTACAAGGTTCCCGGAAGCATCCATAAGTGAAAAAATCAGCTTATACTCACCAGCATCGCGGTCATCGGACCAGACAACGCCGAAGTTAGTTCCATTCCAGGCGATCGAGGAGGACTCAACCCAGTTAGTAGCGTAGGAGATCATTTCATCCACAGAGGTTACCGATGGACTTTCGCAGGTCGCACCCGCGACCGTGCAGTCAGGAGTCATTGTGATGACATTGGAGACTGGGGAGTTTCCGCAGAGGTTGCGTACGCTCACCCGGTAACTGTAATCGAAGCCTTCCGCCACATCGTGGTCCGCGTGAAAGGTTGAATCCGCGGGGAGGAGGTCAATCGCCGTCCAGCTTCCGCTGCTGTCGATATCCCGCTCGATGATATAGCCATTCTCAAGCGCATAGGTGTCGGTCCACGTAAAGACGAGTGCGTTGCAGTAGGCTGTGTCGGCAGAGAGAGCAGGAGCTGAATAGGCGGCGGCATTGGTGCTCTCCGACAATTCAGTTGAATAAGTGGAGTTTCCGCATACGCCTTCTGCCCGCACCCTGTAGGTGTAGGAGACAGCGTCGCTGACGCTGGTATCTTCGTAGAGGATTGTATCCTGGGGAACATCGGTCAGTAATGAGAACCCTGATCCGGAGTCCCGTTCAATCCGGTACTGCGTCTCATCGTTACCATCCGTCCAGGTGAGGATGATCTTGCCGCACTGGGCTTCCAGGGCAAAATCCTGGGGTATACCGGGTGGGAAGGATACTGTGACCAGGTGGTCATCGGCTCCCTGGCAGTTGTTTCCATCCGTAACGGTGACCGAGTAGAGGGTCGTTGCAGCCGGGGCAACATCGATTGTCTGCGTAGTGGCTCCTCCCGGGCTCCAGAGGTAAGCGGAAAATCCTGCCCCTGCATCGAGCGTAATGGCCGGATCTCCTGCACAGTATGCGGCCGGACCGGTGATTGTAGGTGTCGGGTTGGGATGAACCGTCAGATTGTGCGTGTCGTTTCCCTCGCATCCATAGCTGTCCGTAACCGTCACGGAGTAGAGGGTAGCCGATCCAGGGCTGACCTGGATTGTCTGCGTCGTCATATTCCCCGGGGTCCAGTGATAGCTGGCAAATCCGGATCCTGCATCCAGTTCGGCTGTTTCTCCCGCGCAGATGGCAGAGGGCCCTGTAATGGCGGGTGACGGATCCGGAATCGTGATCAGGACAGTATCGATCTTATCCTGGGCTCCGTTCGCACAGGAGTCTGTAACTCTAAGGGCTGCAGTGTACGTGCCGGTGAACGGGTACGTGTAATTGACGGAAGCTCCTGAATCCATTACATCAAAGCTCATCCCGTCGTAGTCGAAATCCCATTCCAGGGTTACGGAGCCATCTCCGGAGCCGCTTCCAGAGAAGGTCAGCTCCTCACCCTGACAGACGGTTGCAGAGGGTGAAACCGTATCGATCGAAGAAGAGACCGGCAGGCATGCGGTGTAATTGCACTGCTCGTCTTCTGTTGCTGTACTGTCTGCAGGCGTTGTGGTTATGTCCGAGGAAGTGGAGAGAGACGATGTTGTAAACGACGGGTAGGCCCAGATCTCCGTTGAATCCTGCGCAGATACGGCAGTGTCGCTGATAAATGAGCAGGAGGAATCAATCGAACCATCACTCTGCGTCTTCAGGATCCATAGATCACTCCATCCGGCACTGTACGAATCCGTATAGCCGGAGATGATGTAGCCGCCATCAGCTGTCTGTTGGATTGAAGCGGCCCCCTCATCCGAGGTGTCTCCATAGCGTTTCTGCCAGGTAATCGCGCCGTCCGAATTTACTTTCAGGGCCCACAAATCCTTATCTCCTCCTCCGAATGAATCCGATTCTCCGGCAATGGCGCATCCACCGTCACGGGTGAGGGTGAGAGAGGTGGCAAGATCGTCCCCTGTGCCTCCGTAGGTTTTCTGCCAGTGCAGGGTCCCCGCCCGGTCCAGTTTCAATAGCCAGGCATCCTTTCCCCCGGCTCCGTGGGATGCTGTTTCACCGGCAATAAGAAGATCGCCTTCCACTGTTTCCGCAACGGCATGAGCCTCGTCCCCCTGGGAACCGCCATAGGTTTTCTGCCAGAGAAGGTTCCCGGAGCCGTCCAGTTTTACGAGGAAGAGATCAGCGGATCCGGCTCCATAGGCGCTCGTCCGACCGGCACCGAGGAAGCCTCCATCGTCGGTTTCAATGACATCATTCAGTTGCCCGGATCCCGAAATTGTACGGCCCCAGGAGGGACTCCCACTCCCGTTCAGTTTGAGGATCCAGCCTCCCGTACTTTCCCTGTACCCGGTCATGACAAAGCCGCCGTCCCTGGTTTCACGTATCACATATCCCTGTTCGCTTGTATTTCCGTAGATCTTCTCCCAGGTAATCGTACCGGTGTCCGAAACTTCCATAGCCTGGAATCGGTAGTTTCCACCAGGATATTGCTGGTAAATGCCCCCGAGTACATAGTTGCCGTCCGATGTACGTTCCAGTGAATAGGCAGCGTCTGTATTGGGTCCCGGATAGGTCTTCTCCCATGTAATCGAACCGTCCCGTGTCAACTTGAAAAGCCAGACATCTCCCTCGCTCTCCCCAAGCTGTTTATACCCGGCAACCGCGAACCCGCCTTCATGGGCTTCCAGTGCACCGGAAGCTCCATCCGTAAAGGCACCTCCCAGGCTCTTTGCCCATGCGGAACAGGCGGAGGTGTCTCCCGTCAGGGTGATGTCGTAGCTGCGGTCAGCCCCGGAAGAGGCATCGGCCTGTCTGACACGAATGTGATAGAGGCCGTCTGCAGGAGCGGTCCAGTTGATCAGGGAAGATACGCCGTCTCCACCGCCATTGTCATCTGATGCGAGAAGGGTTGTTCCATCCGTGTCATAGAGTTCCAGATAAGTGTCTGCCAATATTCCCGGGTTGGAGGTCTCGATGAGATACTCCCTTGCCGTGCAGGCGTTGAAATGAATCCAGTCAATGGCATCATCCAGGAAGTTGTGAGTCTGGGTCACCCCTTCGTCGATGATCGTTTCCGAGGAGTACGATGTGTCGTCGTTTTCATAGATGTCGCCCGTCGCGGAACAGGGTCCTGATGCTGTGTGGCTGTCTGATCCTTCGCAGCCTCCTGTGTAGGTAACCGTAACGGAGTAGGAGGTGGTTGTGTCGTTTCCCACATTGATCGTCTGGGTAGTTTCACCGCCCGGGCTCCAGAGATAGGTGACGTAGCCGTCCCCGGCGTCCAGGATAATATCATCCCTGAAACAGGTCTCGGTAACCGTGGGGGAAGGGACCTGATAGACGTTGAGGGTATGATCGTCCGTACCCTGGCATCCTTCCGCAGTGGTCACGGTGACCGAGTAGAGGGTGGTAGATGCTGGATCTACACTGATCGTTCGTGTAGTCTGACCCCCAGGACTCCAGAGGTAGGCCGCGTAGCCGGTTCCGGCATCCAGAACAACTGGAGGATCTCCTTCGCAAATCCCGGATGGGCCGCTGATTATTGGTGTTGGAAGGGGATGGATTGTGACAGAAAAGGTATCGACGCTTAGCTGCACGCCATCGGGACAGGTGTCTCTGACACGGAGTGCTGCGGTATAGGTCCCGCTGGCCGGGTAGGTGTATTGAACGGTTGTTCCGGTCGCCATGACGTCGAACGTGAAACCGTCATAGTCAAAATCCCACTGGTAGGTAAGGGCTCCCTGGCCGAATCCAGTTCCCGTAAAGGTTTGCTCTACACCCTGACACGCGGAGGCTGAAGGAAGGACTTCTGTAATAAGCGCGGCGGCTTCCAGACAGGTGGAACAGTGCTCCGAGGAGGTCGAGGATACCGCTGCCGAAGAGTATGTGACATCTGATATGGTCTGCGAAGCCACGCTAGCGGAAGCAGCTGTTGCGGATGAGTCCAGAAAAGGGTCCACAAAGGAACTGGCATCCGAACTGATGATGGAACAGGCAGCATCAATGGAGCCGTTCGAGCCCGCTTTCATAACGAGACCTGCACTGATATCAACACCGAAAGCATCGGTATAGCCATCGACGACTAACGAGGTGTCGATATCCTCCAGCAGGTGAAACGCGTTCAGGTACCCGGTACCATCACTGTAGGTTCTCTGCCACAGGAAGGAGCCGTCACCATCCAGCCCGGTGAGACGAAAGTAAGAGTCACTCCCGGACGGCCCTGCTGAACCGAGTGCAATATAGCTACTGTCATAAGATTGTAGAACCCCGGAAGCACTGTCCTGTGAGGCTGAATCCGGCAGGACGGTTTGCCACTGGATGTTACCGTCAGGGGTCAATTTCATGATTAACTGGTCGTAGAGTCCTCCTGAAAACCAGGTGTAGCCGCCTACGATAAATCCTCCGTCTTCCGTTTCAGCAACCGCTCCCGCTGATGCGCCCACATCAGCACCGTAGACCCTCTGCCACTGGATATTTCCAGTACTATCCGTTTTGACAATCCACATGTGGGTAGGGGCGGTGCCGAAGGAGCCGGCAGACCCGGCAAGGATAAATCCACCGTCTGATGTGGCTACCACCTCCATCGCGTTCTCGTTTCCTGCGCCCCCGTAGCTCTTTTGCCATAGAAGGGTGCCTGAGGCGTCAAGGCGGGCAGCGTAGAAGTTATTGGTAACATTTCCGGCAATGATGATTCCATCGTCCAGAGTCAGATCGGCTGATCTCAACGTACAATCCACCCGTTTCTGCCAGACTGTGTTTCCTGCATCATCCAGTTTCATGACCGTGCCGTCTGAGTGTGTAAGGTAGTAGAACCCACCGGGGACCGAATGAATGGTGGCCGAAAAGATGTCAGCAATAAATTTCCTCTCCCATTCGATCGACCCGAGAGAGTCCAGCTTAAAGATCCAGGGATCATAATCGTTGATCCCCTGATTGATCGTCTCTCCGGCCACAATCAGGCCGCCATCAGGTGCAGTGTCTGTCCAGAAGATTCTGTCGATCGGGGTAACAGCGGTGACATCGAAGGTTCTGAACCAGAGTTGAGCGGGTCCGGTGTCTCCAGTGAGAGAGATCTCGTACCCAAGATCCGGCCCGGATGCACCTCCAACGTTTCTCACCCGGATGTGGTAGCTTCCGTGTCCCGGAGCCGTAAATTCCAGCTTTGAAGCGACTCCGGTTCCGCCGTTATCGTCCGAGGCGAGGAGCGTCGAACAATCCGTATCGTAGATTTCCAGAACGGTATCTGCGGAGGGACAGAGGTTGAATGTCTCGATCGTATAAGCCCTCCCGGCAGCTCCATAGAAGACAAACCAGTCTTCGGCATCATCACAGAAATTGTGGACCTGGAGGTCTCCTCCATGCAGGAGAGTGGGTCGACTGTCGCATGCGTCATTGGGTTCGTAGCGGTCTGCGGGACAGGTGGAGGTGGCCTGATGGCTGTCCGATCCTTCGCAGCCAAACGTGTTGGTAACAGTGACACTATACATAGTGCCTGTATCGCTGCCGATATTGATGGTCTGCGTGGTCTCCCCGCCAGGAGTCCAGAGATAGGAGGTGTAGCCATCTCCTGCATCCAGGATGATGTCCCCACAATTTCCGTACTCTTCGATGGTCGGAACCGGGTTCCACCAGACGGCCAGTGAGTGCGTATCGTTTCCGCTGCATCCCTCGGAATCCGTCACGTCGACGGAGTAGTCAGCTGACAGGTAGGGGTTTACATTGATGGTTTGTGCTGTTTCACCCCCCGGACTCCACAGATAGGAGATAAACCCGGCTCCCGCATCTAAAAGGGCACCGTCTTCTCTGCAGATTCCAGCCGGGCCGGAGATTTCTACGGTCGCAACCCAGATGTCCACTGTCGAAGTGTCGATCGCCCGGGCTGGCCCCCAGCTGCAGGAGTCGGTTACACGGAGTGCAACGGTATATGATGTATCTACCGCAGGGTTATAGGTGTGGTTGACAATGGAGCCCGCGGCGTCGACGTCAAATATTGCACCGTCATAGTCGAAGTCCCACTGGTAGGTAAGGCTTCCCAATCCTGATCCGCTTCCCGTAAAAGTCAGTTCGGTCCCTGCACATTCGGATGCAGAGGGAGAAATGTTGGCGATTGAGGCTGTGGCATACGGACACGGACAGGCGTCTTCGATGGCAGCCGCTGAAGCTGGTGTTGCCACTCCCGGGATTGTAACGGTTGCCGTCGTGGGTACATTGGCTGAAGTTGTGGCAGAAGAGCCGAATCCTGTAGCTGAAGGAGAAATTACTGTGTTGGTGGCATAGGAGCAGCCTGCACCGGTGTTTCCCTGACCATCAATCCGTATCACCATGCCCCGGTCTGTTCCGACCAGGTAGCCCTCATCCGGCATCTGGCGGATCGACTGGCCCCTCATGTCGGTTGTCGCGGCATAGCGTTTCTGCCATTCGACTGTCCCGGTTGAGTCAATCTTGACAAGCCAGATGTACTCCTGTGGCGAAGCTGCAATCGTCATAGTCCCGGTCGCAATGTACCCGCCGTCATGGGTCTGGATAGCCGATGTGAACATGTCGAAGTAGGAAGAACCATAGGAGTATTCCCACACAACAGCCCCGGATGCGTCGGTCTTTACCAGCCACCCTTCGGGGTTGGAAGAACCGGTCCTTCCGGCCGCCAGGTATCCGCCGTCCGTTGTTGAGATCACTGAGTAGAAGATGTCCAGATCATTACCGCCGTACCGGCGATCCCACAGGATTACACCGGTTGTGTCGGTTTTTATGATCCAGCCGTCTGTGTCGACTGCGCCAAAGGAAGCCGTGGATCCTGCAAAGAGAAGATTGCCCCCTGCCTCGCGCTCCACTGCGTAGAAAAGGTCGCTCTCTGTGTGACCGTATGCTCTTTGCCACAGAATAGCGCCTGCGGTAGAGATTTTGACCGCCCAACCGTCTCCGTTTCCGACCCCGAATGAACCGGAGTTTCCTGCAATAATGTAGCCGGTACCGGGGTCTTCCACGACACCATAAGCACTGTCAGAGGTGCCGCTTCCCAGGACCCTGTGCCACAGAATAGTCCCCGACGCATCGAGCTTGACCACATGCCAGTCCTCATTGACAGCAGTGCCATCACTGGATGTGCCCACGAAGAGGTAGCCCCCGTCGGTTGTCTGCAGAATCTCGCTGGAGGTATCCCACGAGTCGATGGAAAATGACCTTTGCCACTCGATGTCGCCATCACGGTCCAGTTTCAATATCCTGGGATCAAATTGAGGGATTGATCCGGTGTAGGTAAGATAGACAGAGCCGCCATCAGAAGTCTCTTTGAGAACTCCTCTGGAGGGATTGGAAACGAAACCGTCAAAATCGACAAACCAGAGGGCGCAGGGGGAGGTGTCTCCGGAGAGTGTGATGTCGTATTCGTAGTTATCGCCAAACATTCCTCCCACGGATGAAACCCGGATGTAGTAGAGCCCATCAGCAGGAGCAGACCAGTTGATCAGGGAAGCGAAACCGGAACCGCCGTTGTCATCCGATGCCAGGAGAGTAGTGCAGTTACTATCGTAAATCTCCAGGTAGGTATCACAGCTGGAGCCCAGATTTGAAGTCGCAATGGTGAAACCTGTACCACTGCAGGCATTGAAGCGGATCCAGTCCTCCGCATCACTGCAAAAGTTGTGGGTTTGTGTCTCCCCGTCTGTGATAAAGGAGTTCGCGATGATACAGCTCCCGTCAGGTTCAAAGATATCTTCCGTACATGTATAAGAGGGAGGAGAACAAAGGAATCCCCAAATAAAGGCAAAGAGATAGAGATATGGTTTCATATGACAGCCCCCCTAAAGAATCCGTTCACCAAAGCGTTGTTAGAATTATCCTTTCATGATAAGCAAAATACGATCAGGAAGCAAATGAGATCTTTGTATTTCCGATAAATTCAATGGGTAGAAATAGAAATATCTATATAATTCCAGTACAATATTTATCCACATCACACGAAGTCCATTGTCCGCATTGGATAGCAGGCCGGCACTTTTCTGCGAGTCAAGATGTTTTTCGGTACGCGGCAACTACTGCTCTCCCCCATGATCCATATCATTTGCCAGTAACCAATCGAGGAGGAGGCAACACCAGTAAGTTTTAGGATCAAGCTATCAAATTAGTGTGCTTGCCTATTTCTTGGGAATTTCTGACTGGGAGAAACTGGATGCTGGCGAGGGGCCGCCCATTTATGAAAATTCTGGAGATAGTTTCTTAGACTTCCATTTAGCATATGACCCTATGATGGAGAAACTTGTGTTGACGTATTATAACGAAGAGACCTCCATGAGCGACACATGGTTGTTCGATGGTTTTAATTGGACATATGACTGTACCCATCTAGCAATGAGGTACCCTCAAAAAGTGTGGAAAAAGAGAAAAGCGGCGTGTATCCTGAGGTT